>NZ_MXAP01000028.1 GCF_002027555.1 Moraxella equi | reverse complement strand
TACAAAGGTGCGTATTACGCGTCTTTTAAATAAAACAATATATTGATGTGTACCACACACCCTGTTTCTTATTTTTACAATTTAATTTAAACAATCATTTTAAATACTGATATTTTAATACCTGCCTTTCAATTAATTTAATACTTGCCAATAATACAAGCGTCAAAAAACTGATAAAAAATATCACCGCAAACATATTATCCAGCTCATACGATTTTCGCACACGGGTCATATAGACCCCAAGCCCATGATAACCGCCAAGCCATTCTGCCACCACTGCCGAGATAAGAGCATACGACAACGCCACTTTTAATCCTGTAAAAAAATACCCCATGGCGGACGGTATTTTTAGATGGCGGTAAGTTTGATAATGATTTGCTTTTAATGAACGAAAGAGATTTAATTGCTCTTTTTGTACCGAATTATAACCGTCCACAAGTGCAATCGTCATCGGAAAAAATACCGACAACACCACCAGCACCACTTTTGGCAATATGCCATAGCCAAGCCAAATCACAAGTAAAGGGGCAATGGCAATGGTAGGAATGGTTTGATTTAATAATAAAATTGGATAGACCATTTGACGAAAGTTTTTGGAAAAATCCATTAAAATTGATAATAAAAAACTTAATATCAGCCCAATCACCGTTCCCAAAAATGCCGTAATCAGCGTATATTTGGCATGACTCATCAGCAAATAAAAATCATCAATAAATGCCTTAATGATTTGCATGGGCGATGGCAATAAATAATCAGGCAATAACCCAAATCCAATGACCAATTGCCAAATAATTAGCAATAGGATAATTAGGCTATATTGAATGCCATGGGCGGTAAGATTTTTTAAAAAAGATACTAGCATAGCTTTTATTTAGATTATTTAACTGCAAAAACCAATCACGCAAGCTCAAACGCCTTTATCAACGCATCATCTAGCCTATCCACCGCAATGATATTGATATTGGCAAAATTTTTATCGCCTGCTTTGGGGGCGTTGGCTTTGGGGATAATGGCGTGGGTAAAACCGTGCTTCATCGCTTCTTTTAGGCGTTCTTGACCATTTGGCACAGGGCGAATCTCCCCCGATAGCCCTACTTCGCCAAATACGCACAGCCGTGCAGGGAGCGGTTTTTCCTTAATGCTAGACGCACAGGCAATCAGCACCGCCAAATCCGAGCCTGTCTCCATGACCTTGACCCCGCCCACGACATTGACATACACGTCCTGACCACTCGTGTAGATACCGCCATGACGGTGCATGACCGCAAGGAGCATGGATAGGCGTTGATAATCAAGCCCCAACGCCATACGTCTGGGCTGACCTTGCGAATCGTCCACCAACGCTTGCACTTCCACAAGCAAAGGGCGTGTGCCTTCACGGCTGACCATGACCACCGACCCTGCAATAGGCTTGTCATATCGACTCAAAAAAATGGCGGACGGATTGGCAACTTCCTTTAAACCTGTATCAGTCATGCCAAAAATACCCAGTTCATTGACCGCCCCAAAACGGTTTTTGACCGCGCGAATCATTCTAAATCGGCTATCGGACTCGCCTTCAAAATACAGCACCGTATCCACCATGTGTTCTAGCACACGAGGCCCTGCCAACGCCCCTTCTTTGGTAACGTGTCCCACCAAAAAAAGTGCCGTGCCTGTCTGCTTGGCATAGCGTGTCAAGACGGTGGCGGATTCGCGGATTTGGGCAACACCCCCTGGGGCGGACTGTATGGCTTCGGTAAAGAGCGTCTGAATGGAGTCAATGACGGCAATGGCAGGCTGTTCGGCGGTCAGAGCCATGCAAATGGTCTCAACATTGGTCTCGGCAAGCACCCTTAGGCGGTCGGTCGGCAGCCCTAGTCGCACCGCACGCATGGCAACCTGCGACAGGCTCTCTTCGCCTGTGATATATAGAGCCGAGCCAGCCAGCGAGTCGCTACTTGCCATGTTGATGGCGGTTTGCAAAAGGATTGTGGATTTGCCGATACCTGGGTCGCCCCCAATCAGCACCACCGAGCCTGCTACAAGCCCACCGCCAAGCACACGGTCAAACTCGCCCAAGCCTGTGGGCATACGAGTTTCTAGCGAAAAGCCGACATTGGCAAGGGTCATGACCCCTGAGCTGTCGCCTGCATAGTTGGCGGTTTTTGGGGTGGATTTGGCGGTGTTTTTTTTGTGGTGGGGCATGGCGACATTGGGGGCTTCGGTGAGCGTGTTCCATTCGCCACAGTCGGCACATTGCCCTGACCATTTGCCGTAATTGGCTCCGCAGGATTGGCAGACGTAAGAGGATTTTTTTGCCATTACAAATCCTTTGTTCTTAAAATTTGAATTTCACCAGTTAGGTTTCTTAATTTTTGCTTTAAAAAAATATCTAAAAAATTAAAATACTTAGGGTCAGTTTCATTTTTTAATACAATCATTAGGCTATATTGAAAATCGGTATTTTGATTATTTAGCCTAAGCAATCGCTCATAGCAAGCAATGCTACTGATAAATTTCCCTTTAAACTCTTCAATGACTTCAAGCCATAATTTTTTCTTAATCATCTTTAAATCCGCATTATTTTCTTTAAGGAATTTAATAATATCAGAAGTCTTAATGTCTAACAATAAAGAAATATCTAAACACTCTTTTATTTCATTAGATAAATCAGTAAATTCAATTAAATAAACTTTGTCATTGTGAATTTTAACATAATCAACCTTTTTAAAAGCATTAATGTCGTTAAAACCCAGTTTTTTCATTAAATCATTGTCATCAAACAAAAAAGCGGTTTTATTAGATTTTTCAGTCTTGCCGTTTCTATCTACATCATGTTGCATGGTACATTTAGATAACTCAATCATCAAAAAACCCACCTTTTTTTGCAAAAGTCATCATTGCATAAGGCTCTAATAGCTTTTTAGATATCAGATTAAATTTTCCGATAGTTTGAACGTCATAGTCATCAAATTGAGTTAGTTGCCCGTTTTTTTCAAAATAGTTTGCCGACACAAAACTTTCATCATGATTTCTTTCTTGACTGATAACATCCAATGCCTTTAACATATCTGAACTGTGCGTGGTAATGACGACAAACACACCATTTTCTGCCAATTTAACCAAAATATCCGCCAAAACCGCTTGCCATTCTGGGTGTAGATTACTTTCAGGTTCATCAATAAAAATAAACGAGCCTTTATTGATGATATTTTTGTTTAAAACCGCCTGAATAACACCCAAATTTGTCATGCCAAACGAGATAAGATTTTTGTTAATGGTTTGCCCTGTATTGGTTTCAAAAGACAAATCATGACTGTCGGTTTTAAACTTACCATTTAAATAATTTTGTAAGTCATTGGCACATTGTTCAACAAACTTGGGTCTTTCACCATGTTTAAAATCAGCAAATACCAATTCTCTTAAATCTAAAAAATGCTTTGGAATGCCTGTCAAACGTTCGTCATTTATCATACTAGATAAGTAAAAAACCTTTAATCTTTCAGTGTTATTTAGTAAATCCTTTGATAATCGCCAATATGTGGGGCTTTCAAAAAAAACTAAACGGTCAATATTTAAAATATTATTTTTTTTAACATCATGGTTAATTTTTATTTCATTTTCAACAATCTCAATTTCAATCATATTTTTTATTTTAAATAATAATTTTTTTTCTCCATTTTTAATAATTTGATTTAATTTTGATATTTGAAAATTTGATTTTATTTCATCAGAAAGATAAATTTTACAAGCTTTTTCTTGATGATATTCAACATCTGAAATTACAGAAATAAAATCTTCTAAAAATGATCTAAAAATCCATAAATTGATAAATTCATTTTGTTTATGGGACTGTCTTATTTGTTTAGGATTTTTTACCTCATTATCCGACAAAGAGCTTTGTAATTCATCTGTTATTTCTTTGACTTCTTCGTTGTAATCATTTAAAACTATTTCTAAATTATTTATAATATCGTTATTGAAAATAGAACGGTAGGAGAATTGTTCATCATTTAAGATGTTTTGTAAGTCATCTAAAAAAAGTTTAATTTTTTTTAATGATGGATATTTTTCTCTTAGGGTGCTATCCAAACCTTTAAAAGCTGACAAAACTTGCTCAATGTTATCATTTAAATAGACTCTATAAGTATCCCTCATCAAAACATTTAATACCGAATATAAAAACTTGGTAACAAAACTTTTACCTGTACCATTTTCCCCTGCCAAAATGGTTAAGGGATTAATGGTAATTTGTGCTTTATCAATCGCACCTAAATTTTCAATATATAATTCAAAGTTCATGTTATGTTTCCAAAAAATATAAAATATAACGCTAAATTATAGCCTTTGCTATAAATTTTGTCAAAATTTAGAGGTTTATAGGGTTTTTAATAAATAGAAGGGCATGGGGATTGAAAAAAGATGGAAGAATTATACTAAATGACTTACCGTGATTTCATCACTTCACCATAAACCGCCCACGCTCATCAAAAAACCGCCGAACCACCAGCACCGCCGACAGCGTACACGACAGCGTACTGCCCGCACAGATAAAAAACATGGTAACAATCTGATAGCGTACCGCCTGTGTGGGGTCAGCCCCTGCCAGTATTTGCCCTGTCATCATCCCTGGTAGGCTCACCAATCCGACCACGAGCATGGAATTGACGGTTGGGGTTAGGCCATTTAGCACCGCCGATTTGACAAGCTCATGCACTGCTTCAAAGGGGGTAGCCGACAGCGATAGGCGAGATTTGATAAGGGATTGCTTGTCGTGCATGGCGTTCACAAGTTCGTTGGTTGTTAAGGATATGGCGGTCAGAGAATTGCCCAAAATCAGCCCCAAAATCGGTATGATGTACTGGGGGCGATACCAAGGCGACACCTTTAAAATCAATATCATGGCAATCAGCGTAACCATGCCCGTGGCAACCGACAGCGAGATAATACTATCGGACAGTAAGCCCTTGTAGGGGCGTTTGACCCGACCTTTTGCCGAGACGCTTGCGATGAGTGTCATGATGGTTAAAATCGCAAGCACCTGCCACGCACTCTCCCGAGCGAACACCCACGCCAAAATCAGCCCAATCATGGACAACTGCACGACCGTCCGCACCCCTGCCATGATGAGCGTACCGACCAAGCCAAGTCGCAGGTATGCCGACACGCCTATCGTGATAAGCAGTAAGGTGCTGGCTAGGGCGATGTCGGTTAGGGTAAGTGTGATTGCCATAATTTACACCGCCAACACCCCATTCTCCATACGCCATAAATCCGCCCCCAACGCTTGTTGCTCGTTTGGCGTGTGTGTAACCCAAATCAAGGCTTTGGTATCATCATGCCAGTCTAGCACGAGTCTCATGAGCAAAAGTGCCGTCTCATCATCAAGGGCGGACGTGGTTTCATCAAATAGGGTGACCGTTGGGTTAAATTGCAACGTCCGCAAAAAACTCACGATTTGACGTTCGCCCCCTGACAGCTCATGGATTGATTGGTTGATAAAATTGTCATGTTTGCCAAGTGTGGCAAGTTTTTGTAAATGCCAACTTTTATCAATTTTTTTGTTTTGGTGGTATTTAAAACCAAAGGGGGCGGTTAGATTGTCAAGCACCGTGCCGTCCGATAGGCTAGGCGTTTGATGAAATAGGGCAACGGCAGAGCGGTAATCGGGTAGAGGGATTTGGCTAAGAGGTGTTAGTTTCCCATTTTTATTTAACATAATCCTATCAGTAATAGCACTATCCAAAGGCAACAAATCGGCTAGGGCTTGCAATAACACCGATTTACCAGAACCCGAACGACCGACCAGAGCGACTTTTTGCCCATGATGTAAGGCAAAAGACACGTTGTCAAGCAAGGTACGGTCTGGGGTGTGGTAGGATAGGGCGGTGGCGGTGAGTAGGGGCATGGTGCAGTGTGTTTGGGGTAGGATTTTATGATATGAGATTTGCCGATGGCATTACCCAAAAACCGCCTGCCCCTGATGGATTGATAAGTCTGATAAGTGGGGCAGATGGCTTGGTGCGGAGCTTATTTTTTGGTGGGTCGCTTGCTTACATCCTTATGCTCGTCAGTCTCGTACAACGCCCCTGCACGCCCCACGATGAGCGGGTCAATGTTGCCAATCTGTGAGTCGTCCTTGTCGGCATAGTCCAGCTTGTTTAGGACATAACGCATGGCGTTGAGTCTGGCGCGCTTTTTACAGTCGGATTTGATAACAATCCATGGCGATTCGCTCGTGTCGGTCTCAAAGAACATCGCTTCTTTGGCGATGGTGTAGTCGTCCCATTTGTCAAGGGACGCTTTGTCCACAGGCGAGAGTTTCCACTGTTTTAGCGGGTCATGCTCACGGCGAGAGAAACGCACTTTTTGCTCTTCACGGCTTACCGAGAACCAAAACTTGATGAGCGTAATGCCCGACTGGGTTAGGTGTTTTTCAAAGGCAGGCACTTGCTCCATAAAGGTGTGATATTCATCATCACTGCAAAAGCCCATGACACGCTCGACCACAGCACGGTTGTACCACGAACGGTCATACAGCACTATCTCGCCTGCGGTGGGTAGGGTCTGCACATAACGCTGAAAATACCATTGCCCACGTTCGGTCTCGGTCGGCTTTTCTAGGGCGACAACCCTAGCACCACGGGGGTTTAGGTGTTCCATAAAGCGTTTGATGGTACCGCCTTTACCGGCGGCGTCACGCCCTTCAAAAAGGATGACAATTTTTTGTCCTGTTTCTTTAACGTGGCGTTGTAGTTTTAGAAGTTCAATTTGTAATTTGTACTTTTGGGCTTCGTAGTTTTTACGGCTCATGCGATGCTTATAAGGATAACCGCCTTCACGCCAGTTGGGGGCAAGCTCGGTGTCTTTGGATTTGCTTGCACCCAGCTCGCCACTTAACTGATGGGCGACATTGGTGGTAGGCAAGTACTCTGCCAAGCGAATCCCAATTTGGGTCAAATCATCAGCACTGGCGTGTTCAACCAACTCTTCTAGGCGAGAGAGAGTGTCAGAGAATTCGTCACGAAATTTGGTAGCGGACTGCTTTTTTGGGGCGGTTGCCATGCGGACTCCTTGATAAAAATGTGGATTTGTTTTATATTAACATAGCGGTAATATTTTGGCAATATAATACGCCCCATTTGTTTTGGATTTTTAATGTCTATTAGAGGGTGATGTGGGGATTTTAACAGGGATTTTGTCTGTTATGCCATTAATTGTTACGCAGTGATTAATATTTGGGACTTCATCCTGCTTACAAATTAAAAATAAAGAATACATAAACTCATCTCCGAGTTTCTCCTGTTCATCACTTCCTTGGTAGTTAATCATTACATTAGAATTACCAGTACTAAAAATAGATACGGATAACCTTTGTTTACCAATACCCCATTTGTGTATTTCATTTCCATTGCCAAAATAAGATGACATAGGTGGCAGATTGTGTAAAATCTCTCTGTCAAAATCCTTACCCAAAATAGTATAAATATTCCCATTTTGTCTACCACCTAACTCAACCCTAATGGGGGTATTTTTATATAAAACATTAAACACAATTGAGTTATCATATCTTTCTTTATTGATGCTGGTGTCATCAGGTAGACAAGCACCTAATTCAAAAAAATGATAAAATATATTTGGTGGTTTGCAAATAGATGAAAGGGCGATTTCGCTATATGTAAGTATGAAAATAGCGAAGATAAATTTCTTGAAATTCATAATGGTAACACCAATGTTATAAATTATTTGGTAATATAATAACTAAAATCATTCACCAAATCATACCACACCTAACTCACGCCCGAACCTAATAATCTACTTTCGCCATTAGCGATTTTTTTGACGTGGATTTGGGTGGGAATGCGTTCTTTTAATGATTGGACGTGTGAGATAATGCCTATCATCTTACCCGTATCTTTTAATGATGATAATACCGATAACGCAATGTCCAATATCTCATCATCTAATGTGCCAAAGCCTTCATCCAAAAACAATGAGTTAATGCTGACATTCTCACTACTCATTTGTGATAAGCCCATTGCCAGTGCCAATGACACAATAAAGCTCTCGCCCCCTGAGAGATTTTTGGTGCTACGAATCTCACTGCCTTGGGCAGTGTCGATGACATTTATCTCTAATAGGCTTTTGTTTATCTTATCATCGCCATGAGTTAGGACATAGCGACTGTCCATTTTGCTAAGGACATCATTGGCGTGATGGAGCATAAGCTCCAAGGTCAGTCCTTGGACGAAGTTGCGGTATTTAATGCCTTCTTTGGAGCCGATGAGTTCATCGAGCTTTGCCCATACGACCAAATCCTGCTGTTTTTGACTGATTAAATTCATCAAAGAGCCGTGCTTTTCTCTGTTGTTCTTGGCATTCATAAATAGCTGTTTTTGCTCACCAAAGGCGGTCAGCTGTTCATAATGACGGCTTTGTAATTGCTCTTTATATTGTTTTAATTCATCCAATGTCATATTTTTCGATTTGTCATTTGTTGTATTGGATTCATGTTGTTTCTCCATGTCTTTTAAAATATCCGCCAAAACTTTATCATCAGGTTTGGCGGTCATGATGTCATCTAGCTTATGTTCCCAATAGTTAAGATTATCACGGGCTTGTTTTAAGGCATAATGTAGATTTTGCTCGGTTTGCCCTAATGCCAAGCGTTCATCATTATCCATACATGCCGATAAAAATTCATCGGTGTCTTTAAAGCCTTTGTCTGTTAGTGATTCATTAAAATTATGTTGTAATTCATCAATGTGCTTATCAAGCGTGGCAATGTGGCTTTGATGATGGCTGATTTTTTCATTTAGACTTAATAAGGCTTGCTGGGACTTTTGATGGCTCTCTTGGCTGTCATGAAATGCCCGCTCGCTCTCATCTATCGCTTGGCGTAGCATGGCTTCTTTGTCATCGACATTATCCGTGCCAAACAGTGCTTCACGCTCTGATATATGGCTGTCGTGGTGCTGGGTTAGGGATATTTTTTCTTGCTCTAATTCATGCAGTTTTTCTTGATGGTTATTTAATTGTTTGGTTTGATTGGTCAGATGAATTTGAATGTGGCTTAGCTCGGATTCTAATTGCTGTTTTTGGGCGTGGTAATTGTCATGGTCTTGGCTGATTTGGGTTAGCTCGCCAATATGCTGATGAATATTTGCTAATAATGATGTGTGGCTGTCATTATTGTTGTTATTAATATCATTAATAACATTAATAACATTAATAACATTATCCATGTTTATATCCATGCCTTTTTGATATCGCCCTAATTTGGCAGTGATGGCATGGATAAGCTCATGAATGCTTTGTTCATAATCAGCGATGGCGGATTTGGTGTCTTGTGTTTGTTCTGTGATGATTTCGATGTGATTTTTTAGGGCTTTACCGTCTTGAGTGATGATGTCAAGATTTTGGCGTAAGTTATTTAGCTCTTGGTTTTTTTGGGTAAAAGCGTGCTGTAATGTATGATAGTTATCATAACTGCCAGTTAAATGGGCTAATGCCTGCTGAATGATGTCATTTAATGTATTAATGACTTCTTTTATCTTGGGTGAATTGTCATCTAATGCCATGGGTAATTCATGATGGACGTTTTTTATTATCTCTTGTGTGATGATGGTTTGATAATCACGGTTTATATTTGTGATGATTTCATTTTTTTGTGCTGTTAATGTTTGTCGTTGCTCGCCATAATACACTTTTGCACTGGTGATATTGGCAAGTGTTTCTTTGTGAGCTTGCAGGTTTTCTTTATGTGTTTCTATTTTTTGGGTGGTGTGGGTGATGGCGGTTTTGGTGCCATCATCAATATCATGGATAAAGGGGTTGTTAAGGGCATACGGGTGTGTTAATGAACCACACAGCGGACAGGGTTCATTATCGGTCAGTTTGGCATGATGTTCTTTTAGGGCGATGAGCTGTTGCTGGGTGTCATAATGCTGTTGTAGGGCGGTTAGGGTGATTTGCTCTTGGGTAATTTGCTCGTTTAGGGCAGAAATGGCAGATAGGACGGTTTGCTCTTGCTCGGCATTGTCATGCAGGCGAGTGCTTAGTTCATGAAGTTGTCCATTTAACTGTCTGTGGCTCTCTGCATGCTGGCTAAGGGCATAAGTCAAATGCGACAGCTCTTTGATGTGATGAATCTTATCTTGAAAATGCGTGCCATAATACGCCAATTTGTCATTATCAATATCAGATAACATGAGCGATGTCTGTAATAGCTCGCTGATTTGTCCGATAAGGGCTTGATGGTCATGCTCACTTTGGGCTAACTGCTCTTTTTGGGTCCGCAGTTCGTCTCGTTTGTCATTGATTTGTTGATTTTTGTGGCTTAGCTCATCGGTTTGGGCGTGTAGTTTTTGGGTGTACTGACGAAGCTGTGCCAAAGTCGTACCAAGCTCACGTTCATGACCTGACAGCACGCCCACATCTTGCTTGATGTCGGGATAGTGTGCCATGTGCTCATGGCGGTCATTGATGGTGTGTAGCGTGGTTTGGTGCTTATCCTGCTGACTGTGTAGTTCTGATATCGCCTGCTTGGCATTAGCTATCATCGTCTGCTCGTTCGTGATGGCGTGGCTGATTTTGTCGATTGCCGATTTGTCCTGAGCGATGATGTTATCTAGCGTTCGCACTTGTTTGAACAGGGGTAGGGCTTGTTCATACTGGGTTTTGTGGGCGGTCAGGGTACCATGATGGCTGTCCTTTTGTGCTTGTCGGGTTTGCTGTTCTTGTACTAGCTCGGGTAGGGCGTTTTGTAGTTCGGCTAGGGCGGTGTGGGTGTGAGTTAGCGTGTGGTACTCACGCGTGAGTTCTTGGTAGATGGGCGATAGCTCATGAGCCAGATTATCAAGGCGTAAGCGAATCGCCGACTTGTCAAAGGCCTGGATGTCTGTCTGGGCGGTCACAATGTCCGCTTGGTGCTTGGTGATATGGGCTTGGGCTTGGGTTTGGTCTTGGTGCCAGCCGATGATGGTATCTAGGTGTTGCAGGCTTGTTTGGGTGTCACGAAGACGGGCGTCATCATCGCTGATACGTCGCTCCAAGGCGGAGAAATGCTCATCATCCATGACATTGATGTCGCCTACTTTTTGCTCTAATTGGTGTAGCTCTTCCTTTTTTTGCTTATGCACGTCAAAGGCTTTTTGGCTGATTTTGGCGTAGATGTACGTGCCAGTGATTTGTTCTAGGATTTCGCCTTTTTCGTTGGCTTCGGCTTTTAAAAAGGCGGAAAAATTGCCTTGGGCAAGCATGACCGAACGGGTAAACTGCTCAAAGTTCATGTGCATGATTTCTATGGCTTTTTTGTCGCACACGCTCGGCTTGGTCTCGATGATGGTGCCGTCATCGGATGGGTAGGTCAGTAGGCTGATTTGGCGTTTGATGGGTTGTAATTTGCCGTCGGGCTTTTTGTTTGCTCGCCGTTGTTCAAAGCTGAACCGATAGAGCTTATCGCCTGTACTCTCATTCATGAGTAGCACCACTTCGCTGTGGCAGTCGTCTCTGTCCACGCTCATGAGTTCGTTTTGGGTGTTGCTGATGGTGCTAATCCTTGGCGTCTGTCCATAGATGGCAAGGCAGATGGCGTCTAGTATCGTGGTCTTGCCTGCCCCTGTCTGTCCTGTGATGGCAAACAGCCCGTCATTGACAAAGGCGTCATCGGTAAAATCAATGTGCCAGTTGCCTTTTAAAGAGTTAAGACTGCTAAATGATAAAGAAAGTATTTTCATGATATTTTGGATAAATAAATGGCAAAATAAATTGGTAAAATGACTTTAAAATAAATTGAGTAAAAAATCAGTCGGATAAAAATAAGTAAGATAAAAGCCAAGCCATACACCGTCAGTCCGCCTGCACGTCCTGCTCATGAATAACTTGGATGATGTGCTGATAGGCGACTTTTAGCTCATCTTTTTCATCATTGCTCACCGCTCTCCTGTCTAAAAGTCGCTCAAACACGTCCATGGTTGTGAGCTGTTTTAGGTTCTCGTCATGATGGGTGCTTTGTAGGACGTGCCTGCGTTGGGTGTTGTTTTGGATGTTTAGGGGTAGGACTTTGGTGTCTGTCAAAAAGGCTTTAATGTCTTTAGCAAAATTTGGCTCTAACGCCTGCCCATCATAGATAATCTCGGCATAGATGGTTTGGTTTTCGGCGATTAGGGGGC
The DNA here is from genome assembly GCF_002027555.1 of Moraxella equi. Lineage (GTDB taxonomy): Bacteria > Pseudomonadota > Gammaproteobacteria > Pseudomonadales > Moraxellaceae > Moraxella > Moraxella equi. Next base: position 4,081 of record NZ_MXAP01000028.1, on the reverse strand, counting down.
GTAAGGCGTGCTTAATGCTGTCGGTGTCGCCTTGTAGTCTCACTAGCTTGGTAAAGACGGGTACGGTCAGGGCATGAATGTGGGGCGTGTTCGCTGTGACGGGGTCAAAATCAACAATCAAGACCTCTTTGTCCTTACCAATCTCACCAAAGCCCATGGCAATCGGCGAGCCACAATAGCGAATGCGATCTTGTCCTGCAACCTTTTGCGGGGCATGGATGTGTCCTAGGGCGACATAGTTGATGTCATTGGCAAAAATACTGGCAGGCAGTTGCCCGAGTGTGCCGACAAAGGTCTCTTTTCGCATGCCGTCATCATCCGATGACACGCTCGCCCCTGCACTAAACAGATGACCGGTGGCGATGATGGGAATGGGGGGCTGGTTTGGGCTGGCTTGGTGTTTATCTCTTAGGGCGATGGCGTGTTCGGCAAGGCTTTGATAATGCTTGGCAATGCCTTGGGCGGTCTCGCTGTCTCGCTGTCCTGTCAGCTCAAAACTACCGCCTGTCCTGACATCTTTGTCACGCAGATAAGGCACGGCAAGGACGATGGCACGCACGATGTCTGAATTGATTTTTGAGTCGTCTTTTGGGTTGTCTTGTGATTTGTCTTTTAAATTATTTTTTAAGTCATCTTGTGGTTTGTCTTTTAATAACAGTATTTCATCATGGATGTCGGCGGTGGCTTGTCCGACGACTTGGACGTTCAGTGTTTTTAAAATGGCTTTGGGGGCGTCCAAAAAGGTGGGACTGTCGTGGTTGCCTGCGGTGATGATGACGTGCTGGCAGGGGCTTTTGGCGACTTTGCCCAAAAAGTCATAATACAGCTCTTGGGCTTTGTTACTGGGGGTGGCGGTGTCAAAGATGTCGCCTGCCACGATGAGTGCGTCCACGTCATGGGTACTGATGGCGGTGTGTAACCAGTTTAAAAAGGCTTCAAATTCATCATATCGAGTGTGGTTAAAAAGGCGTTTGCCGATGTGCCAGTCGGATGTGTGTAAAATGCGTAGGGCGGTTGGGGACTTGGGGGGTATGGTGTGCATGGTGGTTATTTCGATGAGTAAGACAAAAGCAAATGAGATAAATGGGCTGTGATGTTTTAAAGTTTATAAAAAAGACCAACTCTTGCGGGCGGTCTTTGGTAAATGTATGTAAATCGTCAGACAGCGGTTTTGACTGTTTTGGCTTTGTCAAGAGCGGTGTATAGGCGATTGACTTCATCGGCAGATGTTAGGTGTAGATTGACCCGCAGGGCGTGAAATCGTCCTGTCTTGGATGGGCGGACGACCATGCTGGCGGTGTCAAAATCAGGGAAAATCTCTGCCAAAATAAGCGTGACTTCATGGCGTAGGCTGTCATGCTCGCCTTCGTGTCCGATGATACTCATGGGGTAGTCCATGGGGAACTGCCACAGCTCGGGGTTTTGGATTTCGGTGCGTTTGGCGTTTACGGTGGGGGCGATATTTAGACTCGTAAGTTTGGTGGTCATGATAATAATAAATAGATGAATTTAGGAATAAATGGGGGTGGCGGTCGCTTTTTCAAGCGTAAAAATACACCCCACAAACCCCAAATATGCTACAATACCCTAACACTCATTAAACAGAGACTCTAAATACCATGACCTACTCCTTAGACTTTCGTAAAAAAGCTTTGGCACTCATCAATGACAAAGGCATGTCTTATCGCAAGGTAGCTTCTTTACTTAATGTCTCTACTCGTACCTTACAAAACTGGCAACAAAACATAGAGATTAAACCAACAAAAGACGTAAAGCCTAAAAAGATAGATGATGAAGCATTACTCAAAGATGTAGAAGACTACCCTTATGATTACCTGTATGAGCGAGCAAGACGATTTGGTTGTACTGACATGGGCATTTACAAAGCTTTAAAAAGATTGGGCATTACTCATAAAAAAATAAAAGAATCCAAAAGCTACTAAACAGGCATGGACATCGTTTATTGTTCTTGTCCCCTTACTCTCCTGACTTAAACCCCATTGAGTATCAATGGAGTCAAGCTAAGTCTTTAAGACAAGGTTGGATGACTGATGATCTAGATGAGCTGTTTTGGAACATGGGGGCGTGTGGTGATTTTGTGGTTTGGGGGGTGTAACTTAATAATACATTAAATTGATGAACACTTCTTTATTTTATTTGGTGTTGCGGTTGGGTTGTAAATTCAAGACATAAAAAGTTTCCTCTTTCCACAATTTGCCTGTATGTATATCGTAAATATGCACTGGGGTTAAATCGTTTTGCCCCAAATTGAATTGTTTAAAAATTTCGCCACATTGTTGATTTAAAACTTTTTTACCATAAGCTAAAAAAGATACTCTCCATCTTTAGGACAATTGGTGGTTTCCAACCATAAACTGCTTGGTAGAACACGAGATTTTTCAAAATAATCAGATGCTGATATTTCACAAATCCTGTTCCAATCTTCCTGATTTTTTTGTTTTAAAATCTGGCTATCGGGATTTTGAGTAATCTTAATTTCATTGAGCCGATAAGCATGATAATCAAATAAACCATCATAGCTTGACCCTATTGGATAAACTTTCATACGCACCAAATCAATGGATGCTGACCAAACTTTTTTCATATATACTCCAAAAATAAGATTGTAGGTTGGACTGAACCGCCGTTCCACCCAACATTTAAACCCAAGCCTTAATTTGTTGGGTTTCATAAACTCAACCCAACCTACGGGCTTGTAGGTGCGTATAACGCACCGTTTTGGACTTAGGCTTTGAAATGGTGGGTGTTACGCACCTTACGCCCAAAAACAAATTTGTAGCCTTTTTAGGTTGTTTGGGTATAGTTAATATAGCTCCAATTTGACAACTCTTTGATTAAAGTTTTTATAAAAATAAGGCAATTTATATAATAAATTAAAAGGAAAGGGACAGCGATTACCATAATAATCGCTCATATGGTATTCTTTGACAAAATGAATTTTGTGATGCCAGTGTTCAATATCCCGACTATTTAACATTGACCAAAGATATTCAGGTTGGTCTTTTGTTTTTGAGACGGCATCGGTTTTTTTGACATTACCGACACCTTTATAATACAACATATCAAAAACAACTTCAAGATGATTAAAATTATCACATAACAAATCAAAAAATTGACGCACCTTACTTTCATCAAAATACATCAGCACGCCCTCAACAATCACCAAAATTGGCAAATCTTTATTTTGAATATACGCCACCCATTCTTTATCAAGCATTGAAAAATCAAGCATATGCACATTGTCTTGGGGTGCGATTAGTTTGCTTCTATAAGCCATAGCCATTGACACATCAATATCATACCAAACAATATGGCTTGGACAACCAAGCCGATAAAATCTGGTATCCAGACCTGCACCAATTTGAATAATAATTGCCTGCGAATGTTTGTTAATAAAGGCAAGTGTCTCATCATCAATTAGTTTTGCTCGTGTGGCAATACCAACTTGTGAAAATGCTGACCGTTTAAATTTGTTAAAATCATAATCAATTTGTTGAATAAGCTCTAAGGCTTTTTCATCTTTGATGATGGGGTTTTTGTGCTGGCTTTCAATCGCTTTTGCCCACAATGTAATCAGCATCGTTTCAGGAATGCCTGCAAGCGTTAAAGTACTTTGTTGGTTCATTGTTTTTTCCTTATGTTGCGTCTGTATTAAAATCTTGGTCGTATTAGGATTCATATACTAAACAAAATGAGCAATGAATAATCCATATTTGTAGTATAGCATAGTTGCTAATCTACGTCAGCCCCATTTTTTACCCTTGAATCATCAAACTAACTGCAACACCTTTTGATAATAGACCTCATAAGGTGTTCGCCAATTTAAACATTTTCTAGGTCGCAGATTGAGTTTGGCGACCTTTGTTTGTATGTATTGATTGTCCCACTGGTTAATATCAGACCCTTTGGGGAAATATTCTCTTAATAACCCATTGGTGTTTTCATTGCTTCCTCTTTGCCAAGGCTGTCTTGGCGGTGGAAAGTAGATACACCCCACAAACCCCAAATATGCTACAATACCCTAACATTCATTAAATAGAGGGCATTGTTAAATCAAAAT
>NZ_MXAP01000027.1:2500-5448 GCF_002027555.1 Moraxella equi | reverse complement strand
CCACCCCCTCAACCCTCTTTCTAAACAAACCAAAACCCCCTCCATCATTCCGACAGAGGGGGCTTTAAATAAGGTGCTGACGATGACCTACTCTCACATGGGCTAACCACACTACCATCGGCGCTAAGACGTTTCACTTCTGAGTTCGGGAAGGGATCAGGTGGTTCCATCTTGCTATTGTCGTCAGCGTAAAAGGATTAACAACGCTGTTATGAGTCTGTTATTGTGTTTTATTCAAGATTGATTCAAGCTTGTTAGGTAAAATCTTTACACTTAATTATCATACAATACTTTAAGGATTTACTGTTTGATTAATTAACAGTTAAACCACTTGGGTGTTGTATGGTCAAGCCAAACGAGCAATTAGTATTGGTTAGCTACACATGTCACCATGCTTCCACACCCAACCTATCAACGTCGTAGTCTACAACGGCTCTTTAGGGAAATCTTATCTTGAGGTCGGCTTCCCGCTTAGATGCTTTCAGCGGTTATCCGATCCGAACGTAGCTACCCGGCAGTGCTTCTGGCGAAACAACCGGAACACCAGAGGTTCGTCCACTCTGGTCCTCTCGTACTAGGAGCAGATCCTCTCAAATTTCCAACGCCCACGGTAGATAGGGACCGAACTGTCTCACGACGTTCTAAACCCAGCTCGCGTACCTCTTTAAATGGCGAACAGCCATACCCTTGGGACCTGCTTCAGCCCCAGGATGAGATGAGCCGACATCGAGGTGCCAAACACCGCCGTCGATATGAACTCTTGGGCGGTATCAGCCTGTTATCCCCAGAGTACCTTTTATCCGTTGAGCGATGGCCCTTCCATACAGAACCACCGGATCACTAAGACCTACTTTCGTACCTGCTCGACTTGTGGGTCTCGCAGTTAAGCGCGCTTTTGCCTTTATACTCTTTGAACGATTTCCGACCGTTCTGAGCGCACCTTCGTACTCCTCCGTTACTCTTTAGGAGGAGACCGCCCCAGTCAAACTACCCACCATACATTGTCCTTAGATCTGTTAATCTCAAGTTAGAACCCCAACATAACCAGGGTGGTATTTCAAGGTTGGCTCCATGGCAACTGGCGTCACCACTTCAAAGCCTCCCACCTATCCTACACAAGTTAGGTCAAAGTTCAATGTAAAGCTGTAGTAAAGGTTCACGGGGTCTTTCCGTCTAGCCGCGGGTACACAGCATCTTCACTGCGATTTCGATTTCACTGAGTCTCTGCTGGAGACAGCGCTGCCATCATTATGCCATTCGTGCAGGTCGGAACTTACCCGACAAGGAATTTCGCTACCTTAGGACCGTTATAGTTACGGCCGCCGTTTACTGGGGCTTCGATCAAGAGCTTCGCTTACGCTAACCCCATCAATTAACCTTCCAGCACCGGGCAGGCATCACACCCTATACGTCCACTTTCGTGTTTGCAGAGTGCTGTGTTTTTAATAAACAGTTGCAGCAGCCTGGTATCTGCGACTGCCAACAGCTCAAAGAGCAAGTCTTATCACCATCGGCAGCGTACCTTCTCCCGAAGTTACGGTACCATTTTGCCTAGTTCCTTCAGCAGAGTTCTCTCAAGCGCCTTGGTATTCTCTACCTGACCACCTGTGTCGGTTTCGGGTACGATTTCTTTATGACTATCGCTTAGAAGCTTTTCCTGGAAGCAGGGTATTTGCCACTTCGCCAGTAAACTGGCTTGCTATCAGATCTCATTAATAGTCTAGCGGATTTGCCTACTAAACCTAACTACATCCTTCCACCTGGACAACCAACGCCAGGCTGACATAACCTTCTCCGTCCCTCCATCGCATCATAAACAAGTATCGGAATATTAACCGATTTCCCATCGACTACGCCTTTCGGCCTCGCCTTAGGGGTCGACTCACCCAGCCCCGATTAACGTTGGACTGGAACCCTTGGTCTTCCGGCGAACGGGCTTTTCACCCGTTTTGTCGTTACTCACGTCAGCATTCGCTCTTGTGATACCTCCAGCACACCTTACGATGCACCTTCACAGGCTTACACAACGCTCCCCTACCACTTAATTGAAACAATTAAATCCGCAGCTTCGGCTCCTAGTTTGAGCCCCGTTACATCTTCCGCGCAGGCCGACTCGACTAGTGAGCTATTACGCTTTCTTTAAAGGGTGGCTGCTTCTAAGCCAACCTCCTAGCTGTCTGTGCCTTCCCACATCGTTTCCCACTTAACTAGGAATTTGGGGCCTTAGCTGGCGGTCTGGGTTGTTTCCCTCTTGACGACGGACGTTAGCACCCGCCGTCTGTCTCCCGGATAGTACTCATCGGTATTCGGAGTTTGCATCGGTTTGGTAAGTCGGGATGACCCCCTAGCCGAAACAGTGCTCTACCCCCAATGGTATTCGTCCGAGGCGCTACCTAAATAGCTTTCGGGGAGAACCAGCTATCACCGAGTTTGATTAGCCTTTCACCCCTATCCACAAGTCATCCCCTGGCTTTTCAACGACAGTGGGTTCGGTCCTCCGGTGCCTGTTACGGCACTTTCAACCTGCTCATGGATAGATCACTCGGTTTCGGGTCTATACCCTGCAACTATATCGCCCTATTAAGACTCGGTTTCCCTAGGGCTCCCCTAAACGGTTAACCTTGCTACAGAATATAAGTCGCTGACCCATTATACAAAAGGTACGCCGTCACGGAACAAGTCCGCTCCGACTGCTTGTATGCACACGGTTTCAGGTTCTATTTCACTCCCCTAACAGGGGTTCTTTTCGCCTTTCCCTCACGGTACTGGTTCACTATCGGTCAGTCAGGAGTATTTAGCCTTGGAGGATGGTCCCCCCATCTTCAGACAAGATTTCACGTGTCTCGCCCTACTTAATATGTCTCATAAACAGTTTCGCATACAGGACTATCACCTACTGTGGTTGGCTTTCCCACGCCATTTTGCTACTGTAAATTCGATCGGCTCCT
>NZ_MXAP01000026.1 GCF_002027555.1 Moraxella equi | reverse complement strand
GTTTGCTTGGTATCTTTGGTTTGTTTAGCATTATTCATCATTAACCTGCCTTGTATTCGGTTTAGAGTCTATCAACTGTACGGTTTTGATTGATGAAAGGTTATCCACTCTTAAAGCTACGACACGAACTTATCTTGGTGGTTGCCCTTATGGTTCTAAGGTGCGTACAAGATGTGGATAACAGGTTTTTGCTTATTATACCTTAAAAGGGGTATACAAAGGTGCGTATTACGTACCGTTTTAAATACAATTTTTACATTAATAAATTTTAAATTAAAAATAAAATACCCAATCTATTTTTAATTTTGGGTTTTGGAGGTGCGTACTCTTTATTTAAAGGCACGCACCTTATCTTTTTAAATATCTCATTGCAGTCCATAAAAGAAAAAGCCTCTAACGGTAATTTATCAAGAATACAGTTCTTTGCTCCATTGCATTTATTCTGCACTGAATAACATCAAAAGCCCCTTCTCTACCATAAAGACTTTGATTATTAAATTCTGCACATTCATTTTTCATTTTAATAAGCCACGCTCTTTGAGATTTTTTTAAGGCTACTTTTTTGACAATGGGCAATCTTTTAAGAGTTTCTTGATATGCTTGATTAAATTTTCTTTCTTGCTCTTTTTCATCATTCATATAGCATTCCAAAATATCATTCCAAACAACGCTATCTGAATTGCAAGCAAAAGCATTAACACTCAAACCAAGTAATATCACAAAAGCAATTTTATTGATAGCAATCACACTTTAATCCTCTTTCAAAAATATCTGCCTCTTTGCGTCGCCTTACACCAACACCGCTATTGCCCTGCTTGCCTGTTTTTGTCCACAATTTTGACATATCTCGCAATATGTCAGGAATGGTCTCTGGCTTGTTATTTCTTAAAGCTTCTTGAATTTCACGCATATGCCTTCTAGTAAGACTTCCAGACTTATCTTTTAATGAAGTGCCACGATTAAACACCAACGATAATAGAACACCTTGGCAATGGGGATGCAAATTCAATACTTGTGGATATATCGAAAGTGTGTCTTGTGCATATCTAGTTTTTAATTGTACGGCAAGTTTAATTGTAAGGTGCGTATAACGCACCGTTTAAAATACAATTTTTATATTAAATAAATTTTAAATTAAAAATAAAAACCGTATTTATTTTTAATTTTGAGTTGTAGTTGTAGGTTGGGTTGAGTTTACGAAACCCAACAAAATCAAGGCTTAAATGTTGAGTTTCACTATCGTTCCACCCAACCTACAACTGTTAATTTTTAAATATAAAATATATATAATTACACATATTGCAATTATTTATTGGATTGAATTATTTTATTTTCTATCCAATTTCCAGATTCATCCAAAGAAAAATCTATTACATAAGATTGTTTATAAATCAATCTTTTGTTTCTGACATCTAACTTATAATTAACTTCATACCAACTTGTATTCATTGCTGAACCAGGAATTTCTGTTATCTTAACCATGCCATTATTTAGTTCAGTATTAATATGAAATATCACCACAGGCTCATAATAAAAATAATAACAAACATCACCCTTATCGTTTAATAAGTTCACTCTTATAATTGGATTATCAGTCATAAGAACGCCATTATTTAACAATTCTGCACCATTATTACTTAATTTTGTCAGATTTTTTACCAAGCAGGACTTTTTGTTAAAATATTTAGTTTCATATAACTTAATATTTTCCCCAGCAGCAACAACAAGACTACTCACCAATAAAATTGGGATTGCAAACCAATATTTAATCATAGCTTCTCGCATTCCACAAATTTCTTATTCTTAGGGTTGTTATGATACGATTTCCATATTTTACTTCCAGTGCTACTTCTACTTAGAGCGCTGTTACCAAAATCATATATACCAACTTCTTTGTTAATTGCAAGGTGCGTATGACGCACCGTTTTAATACCATTTATCATTTTAATTTGATAAATTTTAAATTAAAAATAAAATACCCAATCTATTTTTAATTTTGAGTTTTTAATGGTGCGTGGTACGCACCTTACGCACCACGCCCCAATCAAACATCACTCCACATTATCAGGACTTCTTAGATTTTTTACCGCAATGCGTTCGGCATTTTTTCTATCCCGTTCAGGGGTCATAATCGGCTGATAAATGTTTTGGTCAAGATGAATGCCAAGCGGACGGCGTTCTTTTTGAATGGATTCTTGTAGGAGCATAATCGCCTGAATCAAGGCTTCTGGACGGGGCGGACAGCCTGGAATATAGACATCCACAGGGATAATCTTATCCACGCCCTGCACCACCGAATAAATGTCGTACATACCGCCCGAGTTGGCACACGCCCCCATTGAGATGACCCATTTGGGTTCTAGCATTTGCTCGTACAGTCGCAGGATAACGGGTGCCATTTTGACAAAACAAGTCCCCGCCACAATCATCACATCGGCTTGGCGGGGCGACGCACGAATGACTTCCGCCCCAAAGCGAGACAAGTCGTGCACGCCCGTCAAAGTCGTGGCATATTCCACATAACAACAGCTTGTGCCAAAGTTAAACGGCCACAAGGAATGCTTGCGTCCCCAGTTGGCGGCGGCGTGGGCTAGGTTTTCAAGATTGCCCAAAAAGATGTTTTTCTCCACTTCTTCTTGGGTAATGTCGTCCACCACTTGACGGGTGGTGTGGGGGTATTGGTTGCCCTGTTCGTTGGGGCGGGTTAGAGTGTATTTCATGGTCGTATCATGTAAGTTGAGTATTTACTAAATTAGGATTAGCAATCATCTTGATAATTGTTTTTTGGCACATCTTTGACTTTCTTAACACCAAAAATCAAGCAGATAACCACCGAACCAATAAAGGCAGGGTTTTCAAGGGTGATTGCCATCATAAAAAAAGCGATGGTAAGCATCAAAAAGATGGTACTAATTCGATAGCTGCCGAATGTCATTGATAATCCCTAATCAAACTTCTGCGTTGTAACTCGTCCTGTGTCATTGATGTGGTCAATATTTGCCATATCTTGTTTATCCTTGTCAAGTACAGCTTGCAAATCCTTACGCCCTGCATACACTCGCCCCGATGACTGGGCAGGCACTTTGCCTGTCGGGTCGGTATGTAGGTCGTCAATGTCTGTAAAGGCGGTAATGCTCGCCAAATCAAAATCGGCAGGACGGGACAAAATACGGGGTTTTTTACCCCGTTTGTCGGCAGGCGCCCAGTTCATCGCCCCAAGCTTCATCTCATAAACAAGCCCAACAAACAAAATAGCGATAAAGACAAAGGCGGTCGCAAACCCCACCCAGCCCACTTCTCGCACGCTCACCGAATAGGCGTACAAATACAAGGCTTCTAAGTCAAAAATCACAAAGAAAATCGCCACAAGGTAGAATTTGGCAGACAAGCGAATGCGAGCCGTCCCTGCTGAGACCACCCCCGCTTCAAAGTTTTCTTGTTTTTGAGAACCGCTTGAGTGCCCACCAAGCAAACGTGGCACGACAAGCATAAAGACGACAAGCCCTAGACTGGCAAGTAGATAGACAATGGCTGACCATTCGGCTGGCATAAATCACCCCATGTGATTTTATGAAAGTAGATTATAATAAAGTATCCGCTAATCCTGACAGATTAACTCTACAATTATAGCATATTTTGTAAAATTGTATAAGGGATAAATTGACCGTGCCGTCATGGGCTTGGTTGAGCTTGAGCAAAGGCATGTTTCTCGGTCATTTAGCAAGACAGCTTATCTTTGCCGTTATCTAAAATTTGTAAAAATTTATGACAAAAAATTCATTTTATCATCATCTTTATTTAAAAAGATTTTTTATAAAAAATGGTTTGCTATTTTATTGATATACCTAACCTTTTAAAATAATTGCTTTAAAAACATAAAAAATAAGGGCATAAACTTTTTACGCCCTTATTTTTATCAAATGCCAATTACTGATTAATCACATCCACTCCCTTAGGCGGGGTAAAGCTAAACTGACCGGCAGGAATACTTTTATTGATATTAATATTACTAAAACGAATCGATGTGGTCTGTCCGATACTGTCATTTAGCACCATCATCACAGGCTTACCACCATTAAAACTGATTGACAAATCTCTAAAATTAGCCGAGCTTGATTTGGGTTTTAGGACATAGTAGTTTTTGCCTTTGCTTGGCTGACTGACGGTAAAATTGCGTGTGATTTGATTGGGGTCGCCTGATAATAGCAAGGCGGGTGCGTCCCCGACTTGGTTATTTACCGACTGCTTGGTAACTTGTTGCAAGTCCTTATCATATACCCACATGGTACTGCCATTTGCCACGATGAGCTGTTCTGATGGTGATTTGGTGTCCCAGCGGAATTTGTTGCCACGCTCTAGTGCCATGCTACCGCTAAAACTTTGGCTTTTACCACCCGCTTTGGTCGTTTGTGAGAAATTGGCGGTCATTGATTTGGTGTTTTTAAGCAGGTTATTTAAATTGGTCACTGCCGTGTCATTGGCATGAGCGGTCAACGCCGTCATGGGAAGTAAAGTCAATGCCAATGTGCTTAGGGCGATTTTTGTATTCATAATAACTCCAAATAATAAAATGGTTGGTTTTAATGCCTTGTGCCACTTTTTATGACTTTTTAAAAACTGATTAAAATGATTGTCCTATAAAATCATCAAACAGCCATTAAAAGCTCTTAAAAAGTCATCAATGCAATTTAAGGCACTCTTAGAAAGTGGGGTCATTGTGCCATGTTTTTATGTTGCAATCTAGCCTAGTTTTGCAAAAATTTGGGGGTAATGTTGCATTTATGTGGCTAGGGCGTGTTAAACATTGATAATCATGCCGTAATTTTATCAATTTTAGCTTGTTTTTATCATTTTTATCAAAACTTTTGCCATTTTACCAAAATCATCGGTCAAATCAAATATCAGCAACCACCAACTTTTAAATGATTTTAAATAATGTTAAATGAATGCCAATCAGGAATATTCATTGAAATTTCACCCAAATATTGGTAACATAAGCCCCCATTTTAATCATTTTAAAAAGACGGTGTTTTATGTATCTTAATCACAACCACACCTTACGCCCCATTCATCTGCGTTTGACGGGCGAGATTGTGGAACATTTGGAAAAAGTCAAGGGCGAGCATGGCTTTGAGTGTATTCAACCACTCATTCGCTTTTATATCCGTCAAGGACTTGACCGTGATAATTCCGAATACTCTCTTAGTGATGATGTTGCCTTTATTAACGAACTCAAAGAACAAGGCGTCAGCGAGCAGTTAATAGAAAAAGCCTTGGAAAATGTCTGCAAAAAAGTTGACCAATAACTTTAATCAGCCATCATAAGCAGTTGAATAAACGATTGTTTTTTTTTTGGAGGTTAATTGTTGCTTGTTTGTTACAATAATTTTGTTGTTTTAAACAAGAAATCATGGTAATATTTTATAGAATACAAATGTATTTTAAAATACCTGTATCGTCCAATATTTATCTGCTTATGGAGTATTGATGATGAAGTTAAAATCATTATTTATCGCTTTGATTGCGACCAGTGCCATCGGTTTTTCTACCAACGTTTCTGCCAATGTGGGTCCTGCCTATAACGGCGGTGGCTCATACGGATATGCCTGCACTCACCAAACCAATGGTAATGTACTGCTCCGCTCAGGCCCTGGTCAGAATCATAAAGTTCTAGCCCGCATGCCTAACGGCAGTGATGTTAGTATCATTGGCGAACGCAACGCTAATGGCTGGGTGTGGTACAAAGTTAAATTCGGTCGCAGTGTCGGCTGGGCTCGCTCAGATTATATTTGCAGTTAATCCATGATGTTTAAAAGACGAGCGATGCATTTTTTGCATTGCTCGTTTTGTAATTTAGTTAATAAATTTCTTCACCCAGGTATTTTTAAAAATCCACAACAATCCACTTAGTAATGGTAATCTAATAATGACTGATTTAGGTAATTTTATGAAAAAACGCACAAGAGATTTATTGATTGGTGCAGGGCTTTTGGGGGTTGGCACGGTTGGTGCGATTGCGATGTTTACAAACAACCAATCAGGCTCGGGGTATATCGCAAGCCCAAGCAAAAACACCGTTCACGTCATCAGCCAACCCACTAACCCTACCGCCATTGCCGACCAAAGTGGGCGGTCTTATACAGGGTACAACCAAAACCAACAAGGTTATCATCAAAATCAGCCACAGCAAGCGACGAACCAAGGTCCTGCCTATCAAGTAGAGCAAGGCAATTTTAACACGCCAACACCCCAATATGATGCTAATGCTACAGGCTTGATATGTGCCCCCGAAGCCCTAAAAGTAGGTATCAAGCATTTTAGATATGCCGATGCCGACCCTAGCGACCTTGTGCCTAGCGGCTATGGCAGTGACCCAAAATTTAAGATTCATCGTGCCGCCAAGCCTGCGTTACAAGAGATGATTAAAGCGGCTCGTGCTGACGGGGTTACGCTAACCCCTGGCTCTATCTTACGCACGTCAAGCCGTCAAGCCCAAATCATTGCCAATAAGAAAAAACAAGGGCAAAGTGCCAAGCAAATCTATCATACATCCTCACACCCTGGCTACTCTGAACATCATACAGGGCTTGCGGTGGACTTCTCACCGATTGACCACAACTTTGCCAAAACAGCAGGATATCGCTGGTTACAACAGCATGCTCATGAGTACGGTTTTTACCAAACCTTTACTCCTGACTATTCTAGATACAGTGGCGTTTCTGAAGAGTCGTGGCACTGGCGTTTTGAAGGCAAAAACAAAGAGTTCTCTTATGTCTTTGCCGATAGTATCAATCGTCGCTGTTAATGATTTGTTAAATGTATAAAAATAAAGCAGTTTTGGGACTGCTTTATTTTTTAAGATTTGTGTTAGGACTGTCCTGCCGTCCACTCTATCACTTCATCTAACACATCATGGGCGTGGGTGTTGTTACCTGCTCCATCGGCATTAATGATGGCGACCACCACATACATCTTGCCTGATTGCCCCATGACATAACCTGCAATGCTTGCCACGTTGTTTAGTCTGCCAGTCTTGATAAAGGCACGTCCGATGGCAGGGCTATGGGGACGGCGTTTGGCAAAGGTTGCCATCGTGCCTGTCTGCCCCACAATCGGCAAAGACGCTTTAAAGGTCTCAAATGTCGGCTTGGTCTGACTAAATGCCAACAGCTCACCCAACGCCCTAGGGGCAACCACACAATCTCGGCACAGTCCTGACGCTCGGCTCATGATGGGGGCAGGCGTGATAAGATGTTGTTGCCACCATGTATTTATCAGGGCAAAACTTTTGGGGTAATCGCTCGTTTTTTGACCCATCATCAGGGGTAAAGACAGAGCCACTTGCTCGGTCATGACGTTATTGGAGTATTGGTTAATCTGATATACCTGCTCAGATAAAGGTTTGGACGCAAAGGACAGCAAAGGCGATAACGTTCGCCCTACCCCATCATAAGGCTGTCGCAACCTAACCTGCCCAACAAAGTCCTTATCAAGGGCTTGCCATGCACCTTTGACCGCTTTGGTAATAAACGCTTCGCTGTCAGCAAAGGTTAGCCACTCACTCGCCTGCCCACAGCCCACACCCACTTGCCCTGTAATGGTCAAAGTATCGGCAGATAAGCCAAATTTTGGCTTGGTGCGACATGACTGTATATCGCCCTGTATCATGGTTGGTACGTGAAAATCCGCTAATTTTGGCAATACCTGTACCGCAACCGCACCATCTGTCGGACTAAACTGCACTGTCTCTGGCGACTGCCCAAATTGCCAATTTCCCGATGGTATCATACTTACTTCAAGCGTACCAAAATTTATCAAAAAGGCATTGGGCTGAGCATTATAGGCTCGCAGTCCCTGCCCGTCAAAAGCATTAACATCTTGGGCAACATTGACAAAGCCAGTATTATCGACAATGATGTCGCCCTTAATGTGACGCACGCCCCGAGCCGTCAGCTGTGAAAACATGGCACTAAGGCGGTCATGAGTCAGTGATGGGTCGCCACTGCCTTTGATGATAAGATTCCCATATAAAGTATCGCCAACCACCACGCCATCGGTGTATAGCCGTGTCTGCCAACGATAATCCGCCCCCATCATATCCAAAGCGATGGCAGTCGTAATGAGCTTTTGAGTGGACGCTGGGGTGCGTGGCGTATCCGCCAGATGACTGATGAGCGGTGCCGACCCATCGTTTGCCATCACCCAAATACTGATGTCATCGCTTGATAATCCGCTTTTGCTAAGCTTATCACTGATGGCAGATGGCAGGCTGGTTGATGTCTGTAAGTTGGCAGGAGTGGCAGGCTGTGTATTGGCAAATGCAGGTAACGCACAAAGCACGCTAAGACTTAGCGTGCTGATGATAAGTGGGTAAGACATGGTCATGCGTGGATTAAGCAAAATACTTGTCCAACCCCTCTTGGATACCACTACTAATCATACCCTTAAACGGCTTTGCCAAAAAGTTCAAATCCGCCTCAAAGATGACCTTATCACTGTCCAAAAACGCACGCCCGTCCACGCCTGCCTTAGTGATGTTTACGGTGTCGCTGTCCGCTCCTTCTTGGTAGGTCGCCTCAAAATCAAACTCTTGTTTTGCCTCTTCTAGCCATGCTTTGGCTTTGGTGCGAGCAGTGGCAAGGTCAAAGTTATGACGTTTTTCAATACGTAAATCAGACATGATATTCTCTTTTAAAATAATAAATGCTACATGGTAAATGACAAGTTAAGTTTTTGGCAAGGTGACGCCCGTTTGCCCTTGATATTTACCGCCCCTATCTTTATAGGAAGTTTCGCAGACTTCATCAGACTGGAAAAACAGCATTTGAGCTACGCCTTCACCAGCATAGATACGGGCAGGTAGATTGGTGGTGTTACTAAATTCTAAGGTAACATGCCCTTCCCACTCAGGTTCTAAGGGCGTGACATTGACGATAATGCCACAGCGAGCATAGGTGGATTTGCCCAGACAAATGGTCAGCACATCACGGGGGATTTTAAAATACTCCACCGTGCGAGCTAGGGCAAATGAGTTAGGCGGAATGATACACTCATCGCCAACAATATCAATAAAACTTTTCTCATCAAAGTTCTTAGGGTCCACGATGGCAGAATGTACGTTGGTAAACACCTTAAATTCATTAGCACAGCGGACATCATAGCCATAGCTTGACGTGCCGTAGCTTACGATTTTCTCGCCATCGCTATTATGGCGGACTTGGTTAGACTCAAACGGGGCAATCATCTCATGTTCGGTCGCCATTTGGCGAATCCAGCGGTCTGACTTAATCGACATGTTATTCTCTTATGATATGGGACAAAACATTATAGCAAAATTCTTGGCTTTTTTAAACACATGAAAAAAACCGCCAAATGACGGTTTTCTTGCCACACTTTTATAGCCAGTCATTCATGGTAATAGTCGTTTAACTTAGCAAACACCACAAAAAGCAAGCCGTAACACACGACGCTGGTCACGAACAATATCAGTAAGTTGGTTAAAGTTCGCTCGTTATTGATGATGTTTGACAAAAAACCAAATGCCGACACATTGCCCCAAAACAGGTAGTTTATGAGTAGCTGTATGACAAAACCCACCGCACAAACCCCGTGAGTGATGGCGGTTGCTTTTTTAGAATGAATGGCAATAAAATAAACACCAATGGCAAATACGATAAGATAGACAATAAACGACACTAAATAAATCATGGAAACACCCCAATCCAATCAACTTTATGCCTGCGATAAAAACCCTAAAAAAATTAGGGTTTTTATTTTAAAACAATTATCAATCTCATGTCAAGACAAATCATCACTCTTGATAATAATCATAAGCCTTGATTAACATCACAAACAATGCCGAATAGCAAAAGATACTGATAAGACACAGCACCATCAAATTAAAGGCACTGCGGTCATGGTCAAGATGAGCCAACGACTCAAACACCCCCAAATGCCCAAGCCCAACATAATTAATCAAAATCTGTATACAAAAACCGATAAACACCAAAATACCCACCCACCGCTCGGCACGGTCTGGCATTTTTTTGATGAACGCCATGCCAAGAGTAAAAATCAGTGCATACCACACCACCGATACTGCATAAATCATAAGAATCTCCCCGTGTAAACACAAATTGATTTAAAATGAATGATTTATATGTATCGCCATTGTAACACAATTTTTGGGTGTTGGTTATGGATATTTTTTAAACAAGTGTTTGCCTAGTTTGTGATTTTTTGTGGTTTACACCAAACCAAGCTCAGGCACATCCAAGCCCTGCTTGGCGTAAAATGTCGCCACAAATTCATCAAACGTCTCATTTTCTAGGCTTTCACGAATGCCTTTCATAAGATTTTGATAATAGCGTAAATTATGAATGGTATTTAGCTGGGCTGAGAGCATTTCGCCACATTTGTGCAAATGGTGCAAATAGGCACGGCTAAAATTTTGGCAAGTGTAGCAGTCGCACTCGCCATCTAATGGGTTTTTGTCATGGCGATGAACAGCATTTTTTATCTTAACCGCCCCTGTACTGGTAAACAGATGTCCATTACGGGCGTTACGGGTCGGCATGACACAGTCAAACATATCCACGCCCCGTCTTACCGCCTCCACGATGTCGGACGGTGTCCCCACGCCCATCAGATAGCGTGGCTTATCAGACGGCATACGGTTTGGTAGATAATTTAATACTTTTATCATCTCATCCTTTGGCTCGCCTACCGACAACCCGCCAATGGCATAGCCGTCAAAGGGCATTTGGGTCAAGGCGGTCAAGGACTGCATCCGCAAATCTTCGTACATACTGCCTTGCACGATACCGAACAGAGCGTTTTTGTTGCCCAGTTTGTGATGTTCGTCAAGACAACGTTGCCCCCAACGGAGTGATAATTCAAGCGACTTTTGGGCGTCGGTGTGCGTGGCAGGATAAGGCGTGCATTCGTCAAACTGCATGACGATGTCGGAGTTTAGGGAGTGCTGGATTTGCATGGAAATTTCAGGCGACAAAAACACCTTAGAGCCGTCCACAGGCGAACGAAAATGCACACCTTCTTCGGTGATTTTTCTCATCGCACCCAGACTGAACACCTGAAAACCGCCCGAATCGGTCAAAATCGGCTTATCCCAACCGATAAACTCATGCAATCCGCCAAACTCATCAATCACACTTGTGGTCGGACGTAGCCACAGATGAAAGGTGTTGCCCAAAATAATATCCGCCCCAATGGCGTGAATGTCTCGCGGGAGCATGCCCTTGACCGTGCCATACGTCCCCACAGGCATAAAGGCAGGCGTGGCGACATCGCCATGAGCTAGGTGTACCGTGCCGCGGCGGGCTCGGGTTTTTGTGTCGGTTTTATGTAGCGTGAATTTCATATCATCATCAAATAAAAAAGTGGCGTATTATAGCACATTTGCCAATTTTAGCAAATTAGCCATATAATTGCTCTCGTATTTCAATTAAGGTTTTTATTGCCAAATAATGCTCGGGGATTTCTGGTAAATCGCTTTGGTCAAATGCTAATTCCACGTCTTTTATTAACTCATCTGCCTTTTGTAATAAGTCATCATAATCAAATTGCCCTGATTTAATTGCCAAAAGCTCATCACGATTATCACGCTTGACAATCACTTTGCCTAATTTGGCAATATCTAAGGCGGTATATAACAGCCGAAAGGTGTGCATGATATTTTTGGCATCATAGCCTTTGCCGTGATTGGCGGTCGATTCATAACGTTCATGATTGCGTTTTTCTACCCATTCCCAATACTCTTTATAATCTTGGCAATATTTGCTATACCCCATTTGATTAAATGACAAATAAGCAATGAGCGATACATCTTTGGGGATAGAGCTTAATAACACCTCTTGGCTATCATCATGAATAATCCCCCGATAATCGCCAACAAACATCGCATACATATGGCTGGCGTGGGGCATTTTGGATAAGCCGATTTGCGATTGGGTAAGATTATTTTTATTTAGCCAATCTATCCAATCCACGCTTTTTTGATTGTCAAATACCACACAAAATTCCAATAGGCTCTTTTTATCTTTACTCATCGGATTGACGATTTTTTTATTTAAACCACGAGATTTTTTGATTTGGCTAAGGGCAAATCCTGCAAAGGTTTTTTGGCACAGTTTTGAGACAAACCAATCAGGATTAAACTTATCCATAATGGGGTGTTTGTATAATATCTTATCGCTTGGCGTGGCAAGCAGTTCCATGATATTGGGATTATTTTGTAACAACAAATCCACAAACCGCCCCAGCTCATAATAGACCACGTCATTGGTTTGGTTGCTCACCTGTGGTACATAATCATCGTGCAAACCATAATAATAAGGCTTGGGCAGATAAAACACGCCTTTAATGTCAATATCCGATGACGGTGTGTCTAATCCGTAGGCACGACTGCCTGAGATACATTCTAATAAAATCAGATTATTGGCTTTTAGGTAATCAATGGTTATCATGGGGATTCTCGTTGGTTTTATGTGATTTTTAATATAGAGGACAAATTGCAATTTTCCCTCTACAAATGTATTTCAATCTGTCAATTTTTTAAATGTAGACTTGATAAATTTATTTAAAAACAGTTTTTCTAAACAACTCATTTAATACACCAGCATCGCCTTTTTGTTTTTTATCAAAATTTAAATTCTGGGTTATTTGCCAAAGATGTTGGGTGAATATTTTCATGGATAGAGGCAGTTGATACAAATATTTTTCATCATGCGATTGTTTTAAATGGATAATATGATTTAATTCATCAATATCATCAGGATTTAATAAGCCAAACATTTCATTCATGAATACAGGGGGTGTGGTTTGATGTTCTTTTATCCATAGGCTTGCAAGTAACGCACGAATCAGATAGCACCATTTTTTAAGTTTTATGGGGCGTGATATGTCTAGCTCGCCATTTGCCTTTCTTGCCATGCCTTGATAATGATGATAAACTGCTTGGGGATTAAAAAAGTCTGATTGGATATGTTTAATATCTTTGATAAATTCATCATCGCTGTGATAAATAATGGGCGAATTTAACCATTCAAAAATCACGGCATTGGATTTATGAATATGTATCAAAGTCTTTTTAATATCCCAACCGCCAATATCAAATGGCACATCAAATAACTCATGATTGATAAATTCAAAAGTGTCTTTGTCATCATAAATCTGCAAATACCAATCGGGCGTATGATGATAAATGAGCCGTACATCAAAATCACTATCAAAACTGGCAAAACCCCAAGCCCGACTACCACTCTCTATGACGTGTAACGGCTTAATGGCGTGGGCATGGCAAGTGGCGTGTAGGGTGTGAGTGATTTGGTTGTGGTGGTCGGTGTGGGTCATGTTTTACCCCAAAAAAATAGGTATCATTATAACAAAATTATCCCAAAAATCCATTTGCCAAATATGTCAAAAACAGGTAATATGCCTTTTATTTTTATTAATAGGAAAAGTTATGAGCGACATCGCCCCCGAATTTCGCATTACCCTATCAGGTCAAATCACCCCTGCTGACGTGGCAGAGCTTGCTCGCATGGGCGTAAAAACCGTGGTAAACAACCGCCCAGACTTTGAGGAAGAAGGACAGCCGACATCTGCTGAGATTGAACAGGCGTGCCAAGCTCACGGAATCGTCTATAAGCAAATCGCCTTTGCAGGTGGTATGATGGACATGAACCACGTCCAAGCCTTTGCTGATTTTTTTAATGAAACCGAACGCCCATTGCATATCTTTTGCCGTACAGGTAACCGCTCAAACAATCTTTTGACGGTGGCACGAGAAAAAGACTTACTTGATGAAGAGTGATTGATATTTATAAAAAGCAACTGTTTGGGTTGCTTTTTTATCGCCAAAAATCTACCAAATAACAATTTTTCTCAAAACCACTTGACAAACCGTCCACGATAGATTATATTCGCATGCAAATGAATACAAAATAATACAGGTGTCTGCATGCCAAATACGCCAAGTAATAGCCGAGTGCCGATAAGTGTCCGCATTAGCCAAGAAGACGCTGATTTTATTGCCAGTTTACAGATACAAGGGGCGAATACACCGTCCGACAAAATCCGTGAACTGCTGAGCCAAGCACGCACCTTGCACACCCAAGGACAAGATTATGACACCGCCCTATCGCTTGCCGAGCAAAATCTGCACACCGCTCGCCATGAAATTTTGGCACTTGAAAAGGAGCTAGGTGTACATTCGCACATTGTGGCGAGAATTTTTGAGATTTTGCCTGATTTGGCGGCAACCATGATGGCGGATTACCCCAAAACGTGCGACAAATCCGCCCTTGTCAATTTTGAAAAACAGGCGATGTGGCGAGTGGTTCGCCTGATGGACAGCGTGTTACAGCTTGCCATTACAGGCAAGGGGGCGGGCTATGATGACAGCGTGCTGAACGAGCTGGATAATACGTTACAGTTGGCAAATTTGATTTATCAAAACAAACCACAAAATGATTAAAACTGAAAAATTTGACCTTGATACACATTTTATAACCATTTATAGAAATTCTAATGAGAAAATTATTAGAAGTGTGATTACTGATTTAAATGGTATTGTTTTGCAAGATAAATTATGCGAATATGACACATCGGGCAATAAAATTTGCGACTGTGTTTATGATAATTCACAAACATTGGTGGCGTATCGTGAATATTATTCCGAGCAAGATTATTTTGGTTATCGTGATTATAAACTTATCAATGGTAAATTTGAACTTTTATTAAGCACAAAACAAGAGTGGCTTATTGCGGATAAAAAACACAAATTTACTTGGTATGATAATCAAGGTCAATTTATCTATTATGATTTATTTGAATATGATGACGATATTGGCGACATGATTTGGCAATTTTGTTATGATAAAGATGATAACATGGTTAAGCCAAAATATTTGGAGCAATATTGTGATTATTATTTAAAATTTATTTAATTCTCAAATCAAAAGGAGTAGTTATGAGCGAAACCCTATCCTACCGTGTCGGTCGCCTAGTCAGTGGCGGATTTCATGCCATGCTAGACAAAGCCGAAGACCTAGCCCCCATGCTTGCCTTTAACGAAAACTTGCGTGAACTTGACAAGGCGATTGATGAAGTGCGTGGCGAGCTTGGCAAAGTCGTTGCCCAAAAGCACCTAGCCAGCAAAAAATTAAATGACGAAAACACCCGCCATGAGAGCCTAAACGACAGTATTATGACGGCGGTCAATGTGGGGCGAGACGATTTGGCACAGGTGGGCATTGCCGAGCAAATGGACATTGAGGCACGCATTCCCGTGCTGGAAAACACCATTGCCGACTGCACCGACAAAGAAAAAGAGCTAGAAGGCTTTATCATCGCCTTGCAAGCCAAACGCCGTGAGATAAGCCTAGCCATTGAGCAATATCAGCAGACCGTGGCGACAAGCGGTGCAAATGGGCAGACGGTTGGTGCAAGCAGTCTTGATAAAATCGCCCAACGAGCCGACAAAGCATCCAATGCTTTTGACCGCACCATGAGCCGTCAAACAGGCATGGCACATAATACAAATGGCAATGGCAACGCCCAAAGTCTAAAAGAGCTTGAAGAGCTATCTAGAAATAACCGTATTGCCGAGCGACTCGCACAATTAAAAATGAAATAGGGTTTGTTTTTTTAAATGAATATTTGTTGGGGTAAATTTATATTTGCCTTATGGTAAATTTAATCATTGGGCGAATATAATTCTCCCCTACATCCAAATTTTAAAATCAATGTTTATTTAAATCTAAACCTGTTTTTATTTAACTATTTTCTATTTAATCATTCCATTAAAATTGCCAATAAATTTTATAAGGATAATCATGCTTGATTTAATTTTTGCACCCCAAAACTTTATATTCGGTGTGACAATTACGCTGATGTTTTTGTTATTTATCCTAGAAATTGTGGCATTGATGATTGGTGGGGCAAATGATTGGGTGGATGGATTTTTGCCTGACAGCTTGACCGAAGCCCATGCCGAGATTGGTATTGACAGCCCGAATGTGGATGCAGGCGTGTTTATCCGCTTTTTAAGCTGGCTATATGTTGGCAAAATACCGCTACTTATGCTTATGGTGGTGTTTTTGGCGGTATTTGGATTGACAGGATTTATTTTTCAGTCGGTCGTATATAACCTATTGGGATTTTATTTGCCAAAAATCATTGCCGTGATTGTGGTGTGGTTTTTAAGTTTGCCCATTGTCCGCCTATTTGCCAAAGAGCTATACAAAATCCTACCCAAAGATGAAACCACCGCCATTAATCAAAGTGAGCTTGTGGGGCGAATTGGCACGGTTGTCATAGGCAAGGCAACAAAAGACACCCCCGCCCAAATCAAAGTTAAAGACACGCACGGGCAAACGCATTATATAATGGCGTATGCCGATGATGAAGATTTAATGCAAGGCGAAACGGTGTTATTGGTTTCGCAAAAAGAAATGTATTTTGTGGCGATTAAAAATGTGAATGGGGTTTTGGTGGATTGATTTATGACTTTATTTGAAACAATAGTAAACTACTTAACCAGCGATTTTTTCAGTAAGTTATCTATTTGGTTTACTTTGCTTGGTTTTGGGATTTTTCCAATAATAGGAAAGGTTTATCATTGGTATAAAAATCCTAGTAGTAAACTCAAAAAGTACGAGAAAAACTATCAGGTTTGTAAAGAATTTTTTGAAAGTGCCTTGTCAAAACAAAAACACCCATTTGAAGTTGAGAAATTTTATGAATATATATCTGGGGGTAAAGTTATGTCATATAACGAGATTATGTATTGTTTAAATAAAGACAATCCAAGATATTTCTTTGATTTGCTTGCACGAACTCGCTTATATGCCATAAAAGTTGAAAATGATGAAGCAGTATTGATAAATTGGTATAAAAAAGACCTACTTAGAAAAATTGCATATTGGTTTTTTACAGTTATATATTTTATGTCAGCATTAGCAATTATTATTTGTTTGCTTATATTTGTATTTTCAATATTTTTGTTGTCATCAGATGAAGTAATTTCTTCTTTTGAAAATATAGAAAAACAAAAATATTTTTTTAAATATTTGCTTTTAATTTCCATTATGTACGGTTTATTATTTTTTGTTTTATGCTATTGGTCATTAAATTCTTTTTGGATTGTCAATAGCACTAAAATATTATTGGATAAACACAAAGAATACGCAGAGAAATCAAATACAACATACGAAACAAATTTAAAGTCTAATGAAATAAATAAAAGTTCATTAAAAAATTTGTTGGATAGTGCAACAAATGGCAATACAAATTGGCGTATGTCTATTACAATATTGAACAAAAGTTTTGTTACAATCAACAAGTCTAAGGAAACCCTATGAACCTAATCTCAATTCTTATCACCGCAGGGGTTATTTTAACCGCTCTATTTGTGCTTGGCTTGATTTTGACTCGCCTATATCGCCGTGCCAGCAAGGAAGTGTCCTTTGTGCGAACGGGTTTTGGCGGCGAAAAAGTGATTGTAAACGGCGGTGCGATTGTCCTGCCTGTCTTGCACGAGGTGATTCCTGTCAATATGAACACGCTACGCCTTGAAGTACGCCGTGCGTCCGAGCAGGCTCTCATCACCAAAGACCGCATGCGTGTGGACGTAACCGCCGAGTTTTATGTACGTGTCAAACCAACCGCCGAATCCATTGCCACAGCTGCCCAGACGCTGGGTATGAAAACCATGTCGCCACAGGATTTAAAGGACTTGGTAGAGGGTAAATTTGTGGATAGTCTGCGTGCCGTTGCCGCTGAAATGGCAATGGAAGAGCTACACGAAAAGCGGGTGGATTTTGTGCAAAAAGTTCAGCAGGTCGTGTCAGAAGATTTATTTAAAAACGGCTTGGAGCTTGAAACAGTGTCCTTGACAGGGCTTGACCAGACGGGATTTGAGTATTTTAACCCCCAAAACGCCTTTGATGCGGAGGGTTTGACACGCCTGACCGAGACCATTGAGATTCGCCGTAAAAAGCGAAACGACATTGAGCAAGACACCGATTTGGCGATTAAAACCAAAAACTTAGAAGCTGAACGTACTCGCCTACAAATCTTGCGTGAAGAAGAATACGCCAAGCTAGAACAAGAGCGTGAGATTGAGATTCGTAAAGCCGAGCAAGAGCGTGAGATTGCCGTTCGCCGTGCCGAGCAAACGGCTGAGACTGTCAGTCAAGAGGCGAGCAAACAGCGTGAAGCCGAAGAAGCTCAAATTGCCGCCAAGCGTGAAGTGGATTTGAAAAAAATCCTAGCCGAGCGAGACATTGAAAACGAAAAAATCCAAAAAGAGCAACGCATTGAGCAAGCCGAAGTAGAACGTAAAAAGGCGATTGAGCTTGCCGAGCAAGACCGTGCCATTGCCGTTGCCGAAAAATCCCGTGCCGAGAGTGAAGCCAAAGCCCAAGCCGACAAGGCACGAGCAGCAGCGGTCAAAGAAGAAGAAAGCGTGATTACCGTGCGTGAGACCGAGCGAGCCGAGCGAGCCAAGGCGGTGGAGCTTATCTCAGCGACCGAGCTTGCCCAAAAAGATGCGATTGCCATTACGGTTGCCGCCGAAGCTCAAAAACAAGCGTCCCTAGACCAAGCCGAAGCGGTGCGTATCAGTGCCGAAGCCGAAGCGGAGAAATTACGCCTGCAAGCCAAAGGGGAGGCGGAGGCTCAAATTCTGCTTGCCGAAGCCAAAGAGCGTCAATATCAGGTGGATGCTGACGGAACAAAAGCGGTCAATGAAGCGTCTAACGTGCTGTCAAGTGAGCAGATTGAAATGCAAATTCGCCTTGCCCTGCTCAAACACTTGCCCGAGATTATCCGTGAAAGTGTCAAACCCATGGAGAACATTGATGACATTAAGATTTTGCAGGTCAATGGTTTGGGCGGTTTTGGGGTAAGTGGCGAGACGGTTGATACCACAGCAAATGCCAGCCTTGCCGACCAAATGGTCAATTCTGCCCTGCGGTATCGTAGCCAAGCCCCGCTTGTGGACAATCTACTAAAAGAGATTGGGCTAAATGGGGCGGATATTAACGGGCTGACAAATGGACTCGATAAAGGCGTGAATAAAGACTAACTTAAAATGGGAAAACCCACAATGGTATGAA
>NZ_MXAP01000025.1 GCF_002027555.1 Moraxella equi | reverse complement strand
GGTTTTTGGTGGGGGTCAAGCACTTTTTTGAATATTTTTAGGAAAGTGGCGCAAGGTATTGATTTTGTTGTGTATTTAAAAAAAGACAGTCAGTAGACTGTCTTTTCGTGCAGACTAACCCTTAATCTTTTTAGTGCCGACAACTTTACAATGCTTGTATTGAATTTCGGAATTTGGATCCATGATTAATACATCTGACTTATGGTAGTTACCCAGTGTCATAGCACCACCACTAATTGTCCAACTGTTTTCATCACCAAAAGATGTGCCAGCAACATCAGAATGTGCTAAGTTAATCGGCAAAAAGCGAGTTTTGCCCCCTAAATGAGCTTCGGCATAGGTTGGTAGTTTTTGCTTATTAAAGCCATAAGTAACCTTGACGGCACCACCCTTGTTGCAACTGTATGACACTTGTCTTACTTTTGTGGCGGTTTCGTCCGCTTTTGCCGCATCCATGGTCGCTTCTGCATGAGCCACGCCTGTAAAGGCAACGCCAAGAGCGAAGATTGGGGCGATAAATTTAACTGCTTTCATAAGAACTCCTTAAAATAAGGTAAACAAAACAAAATATGATAATCAAATCAAACAATCCTAACCTCATTAAGAAGTAAGACTGCTTCATCTTGATTGGTATTATATAAGAAGAAAATCAAACTTGATACTGTATAACGGTAAAGAATTATTGCTGATTTGGCGTTTGTGGTGACATAATGGTTATTTTGAAATGATTTGTTACATTTTAGAAAAAATTAGGTTTATCAATGATTTATAATTACAACCGTATTTACATTTGTACTTTATTCTCATTAAAAAATTATCAAAAACACTTCATGCCACCCTGCTTAAATGGTAAAATACACCAAATCTCCCATTTTGTACCTTTATTGAGAATTATCATGCAAATTACCGTCATTGACCACCCCCTTGTCCGCCACAAATTATCGCTCATGCGAGAAAAAAACTGTTCTACCTATAAATTTCGCACGCTCACCAACGAGCTTGGACGGCTGATGGCATATGAAGCGAGCCGTGATTTTGAGACCGAAGATTTTGACATGGACGGCTGGGATGGTAGCACCATCAAAGGCACGCAGGTCAAGGGCAAGACGGTAACACTGGTGCCGATTTTGCGAGCGGGACTTGGTATGTTAGATGGCGTGCTTGATTTGTTGCCCACCGCCAAAATCTCATTTGTCGGCTTACAACGTGATGAAGAGACACTTGAACCTGTGCCATTTTTTGAAAAATTTGTTAAAGACATCGAGAAACGCCCTGCCCTAATCCTAGACCCCATGCTTGCCACAGGCGGTAGCATGGTTGCCACCATTGATATGCTAAAAAAACATGGCTGTCAAAGCATCAAGGCCCTTGTGTTGGTCGCCGCCCCCGAGGGCGTAAAACTTGTCAATGATGCTCACCCTGATGTTGAGATTTTTACCGCATCACTTGACAGTCATCTGAACGAAGACGGCTATATCATCCCCGGTCTTGGGGATGCTGGCGATAAGATTTTTGGCACTCGCTAAACCACCCTACGCCAGTCGTAATGATTGGCGTTTTTCTTTTATTTTTGAGATGATAATTGCCAAAACAAACACCACCGCCTGCAACAGCACAATCGTCGCCCCCGTTGCCGAATCCAGATGATAACTTAAAATCACGCCCAAAAAACTGGTCAAACACGAACTTACCACCGCCACAGCAAGCATGGTGTGAAATCGCCTACATAAGACAAATGCCGTAATGCCCGGCGAGATAAGCATCGCCACCACCAAAATCACGCCAACGGCTTGCATGGCAACCACAATTGTGGCGGACAATAAAATAAGCAACCCATAATGCAAAACTTTGGGCGACAGTCCTGCCACACGAGCATGGCTTGGGTCAAAGCAGTACAAAAGCAAATCCTTACCTTTTAACAATACCGCCCCCAAAATCGCCCCACAAATTATCATGGTCTGGATAAGCATTTCACGGCTGACACCAAGCAGATTGCCAAATAAAATATGCTTTAAATGCTGGTCGGTGTCTAGTTTGGTAAACATAACAAGCCCCACCGCAAACATGCCTGCAAAGACAATGCCCATGAGCGTATCTTCCTTGATGCGGGTGTTATTTTTTAAAAAACCCACCGATATGGCACAAAATAGCCCCGCCACAAATGCCCCAAGCGACATCGGAAGTCCTACCCACACCGCCACAATCACCCCTGGGAACACCGCATGGCTAATCGCATCGCCCATCAAAGACCAGCCCTTTAACACCACATAGCACGACAACACCGCACACACCGCCCCAACCACGACCGATGATAATAGGGCGTGTTGCATAAAGGTGTGGGATAACGGTTCGGTGAGAAAATTTAGAAGTTGCATATTAAAATCTATGGTTGTCAAATTGGGCGGATAAATGCTTTCTTTTTAATCTTTGTGTGATTATCCCAAACTTTGGCGAAAACAAAAACGCCAGCACAAAAAGCATCGTCTGCAAGGACACAATCATGCCCCCTGTCGCCCCGTCTAGGTAGTAGCTTAGATACACGCCAAGTCCGCTTGTGGTTACGCCCAAAAACCCTGCAATTAGGATAAGCGGACGAAATCTATCGGTCAGCTGATATGCCGTTGCCCCAGGGGTGATGACCATCGCAATCACCAAAATCGCCCCTACCGTTTGCAGTGCCGACACCACGCACGCAGACAGCAGGCTAAAAAACAGCACTTGATACACTTTTGGCGACAGCCCCACCGATTTGGCGTGGATTTCATCAAAAAACACCAAAAGCAAATCTTTCCAAAAAACGAGCAAAAAACCAAGCGACACCGCCATGACAATGCCCACTTGTATCATGTCGGTATCGCTAATGCCCAAAATATTGCCAAAAATAATCTCTTGAACATTAACAGACGTGGGATTAATAGAGATGATAAACAACCCCAACGCAAAAAACGTGGTAAAAATAAAGCCAATTACCGCATCTTCTTTTAGATTTGTCAAAGACTTAACCCACAAAATCGCCAAAGACGCCAATATCCCCGAAAAAAACGCCCCAATCGCATAAGGCAAGCCGAGTGCATACGCAATCGCCACCCCTGGCACAACCGCATGGGATAAGGCATCACCAATAAGCGACCAGCCCTTTAACATCAAATATGCCGACAAAAACGCACACACACCGCCAACCACGGACGACAGCACCATCGCTTTTACCATATATTCATAAGCGAACGGCTCGGCAAGCAGGGCAAACAGCTCACTCATGGCGTGTCCTTAATTGGACTGGGCGTTGTGGTGTCGGTTTTTGGGTTGTACAGTTGCACGCCGTCATTTTTTGCCCGTTTTTGATTCATATTGACCTGCCCCACACGGCTTGCCTGTGCGGTCTCATCACAGTGGCTACGCTCGGGCGTGCCGTCATGCACCCCATAAAACACCGCAGGCACTTCATCGTCCGCCAAAATCGTAACCGCACGACTGTCATCGTCATCGTGCAAGTCCTTGCCTGCCAAGCGAATTTGCCGTAATACACCGCCAAATACCTTCTCCAGATTCTCTTGGGTAAAGGTCTCTTTGGTCGTACCGCTCGCCAGCACGGTGCGATTTATCATCACCACTTGGTCGCAAAATTCTGGAATCGTCCCCAAATTGTGGGTAGAGATTAAAATCAAATGCCCTTCGCTTCGTAAATCGTCAAGCAACGCCATAATCGCCTTTTCGGTTTTGACATCAACACCTGTAAACGGCTCATCAAGCAGGATAATTTTGCTTTCTTGGGCGAGCGAACGAGCCAAAAACACCCGCTTTTTTTGACCGCCTGACAGCTCGCTGATTTGCCTGTCTTTTAGATGAGAAATATCCACCCGAGCCATGGCATCGGCTACCTTTTGGCGGTCGGTTGCCTTGGGCAGTCGCAAAAAATTCATATAGCCATACCGCCCCATCATCACAACATCATAGACCGACACAGGAAATTGCCAGTCCACTTCTTCGGCTTGGGGAACATAGGCGACTAGGTTTTGTTTTAGAGCGGTGTTAATGGGCAAACCAGAGAGCAAAATCTGCCCTGACTGGGGCTTAATCAGTCCCATAATAGACTTAAACAGCGTGGATTTACCAGAGCCGTTTACCCCCACCAAGGCACAAGTCGTCCCGCCTGTTAAGGCAAAATTCATGTCAAAAAGGGCGTGATGGCCGTTGGCGTAACGCACGGACAAATCCTGAACGCTGATGCTGGCGGTTAAATCGTGAATGTGTGTCATAACTGTAAAAAACTGATTTAAAAAAGATAGAAATTTTTAAAATTCCCATATTTTTTAAATCAAAAATTTGGCAAGATACCGTATTTTATCTTGCCAAATCGCCTTGTCAATTATTTTTGGGCTTTTGCGTCTTCAAACCCTTTAACCACCGTACTTGCCGTTACATTAAGTAAGTCAAGATACGTTGGCACCGCCCCGTCTTTTTCGCTCAAACTGTCCACATACAGCACACCGCCATAGTTTGCCCCTGTCTCTTTAGCGACTTGTTTGGCAGGTTTGTCCGAAATGGTGCTTTCGCTAAATACCACAGGGATTTTGTTGGTTTTGACCGTGTCAATCAGAGCCTTGACCTGCTGAGGCGTGCCTTGTTGCTCGGCGTTAATGTCCCACAGATAGGCTTCTTTTAGCCCATAATCTTTGGCAAGATAACTAAACGCCCCTTCTGAGGTAACCAGCCAACGCTCATTTTCAGGGATTTGGGCAAGTTTGGCACGCAGTGGCTCATCCATCGCTTTGATTTTTTGGGCGTACTCTTCGGCATTTTTGATGTACACGTCTTTGTTTTTTGGGTCGTGGGCGATGAATGCGTTTTTGATATTTTCCACATAAATCAAGGCGTTAGACGTAGACATCCAAGCGTGCGGGTTTGGCAAATCCTTATATGAGCCCGCCTTAATCGGCATGGGCGTGATACCGTCCGTTACCACCACCGCAGGGGTGTCTTTGGCATCAGCATAGAATTTTTCAAACCAACGCTCCAAATTCATGCCGTTGTACAAAATCAAATCGGCTTCTTTGACCTTGGCAATGTCCTTTGGGGTCGGCTCATAGTCGTGAATCTCCGCCCCTGCTTTGGTAATGGACTCCACGTCTGCTGCGTCCCCTGCGACATTTTGAGCAATGTCTTCAATAATGGTAAAGGTCGTTACCACCGTCATTTTGTCGGTTTGGGCGGTGGGCGCGGGGGCTTGTTCGGTTTTTTGTTCGGCAGGCTTATCATTGCCACAGCCGATGAGAGCAAGGCTAAGTCCCAAGCAGGTCGCCCATTTTTTTAACTCAAAAGAAGATATCATCATAAAATTTCCAACCACATCAATAAATTGAAATTACCCTTATTTCATTGGTTTAAACATACATCAAAAAACCATGTTATAAATAAGGAATTTAGATGATAATAATACTCATTAATTTTTAAAAAATCAAGGGGTTTGATAAAATAAATACACAAACCAAAAACCCTGCCAATATCATAGCAAGGTTTTTGTCAAATCAAAATTTAACATTTTAAAATGTCAATATTTTTTGATTAAATTATTTTTAATTATTTCAAACGTTTTTTACCCGTGGCAAACTCATAGATGAACAACACGATAATGGCACCGATGACTGACAGCACCAAGCCACCAAAACCGCCCTCAACCGACATACCTAACGCACCCGCCAAGAATCCGCCAACGACCGCCCCAACAATACCCAAAATGATGGTCATAATCCAGCCCATTGAGTCTGCCCCTGGTTTGATGGCACGTGCCAACAGTCCTGCAACCAATCCTACAATGATTGTCCAAATAATACTCATGATGTCTCTCCTAATAATGCCCAGCCTTTAATGCCTTGGCGAATCAATTAAACTGTGGTTAAACAATGGTCTTAGACTATCTTTACCAACCCGACCAATTTGCTTTGTCTGCTTTTTACTTGATGTAAAAGTTAAACGAATTGTAAGCCAATCTTACCGCCCACACCACCCCAAAAACGTTAATAACGTAGGACGAACGTCAAATTTTAGGCAGATTTTTGATGATTTGGTTAAAATCTTAGCAAATATGCAATGATTGTGAGTGATTTTTGTAAAAAAGAGCAATAAAAAAGACCTGCCTAAGCAAGTCTTTGCTTCTTGTGATGGTTAAGTCAGTATTTCCAAAATCCGCCCATGTATCCCCTCAAATCCGCCATTACTCATGACAACGATGGCATCGCCTGAGCGGACATTTGCCTTGATAAATGCCAAAATCTCATCAATGCTATCAAGCACGACCTGTCCGTCTGTCTCGCCAATGGCTTCTTTTAGCCCCCATGCCAGCCCCTTTGGCTCATACCAAATCACACCGTCCGCCAATGAGGCAGACGGAGCAAGCTCGGCTTTATAAACACCCAATTTCATGGTGTTAGAGCGTGGCTCGATGACCGCCCAAATTTTGCGACCTGTGAGTTTTTTCTTAGCACCGTCAAGCGTGGTGGTGATGGCGGTTGGATGATGGGCAAAATCATCATACACCTGCACTCCACCGACATCGCCGATGAGCTCCATACGGCGTTTTATCCCTGCAAAGTTTGACAGAGCCTTGCACGCTGTCGCCACACTCACGCCCACACTGTACGCCCCTGCAATAGCAACTAACGCATTATTGACGTTATGCACGCCACTCATGCCCCATGTTACCGTGCCTGTCTCATCGCCTGTGTGTCCGATATGTTTCACGTGAAACACCGAGCCGTCCGCTTGCTCCAAGCTCGCTTGCCAGTCCGCCTCATCGCCCACGCTTGTCCGCCAAACAGGTGTCCATGCACCCATTTTTAGGGTATCTTCTAAGCTCTCCACGCCTTTTGGCATGATGATTTGACCACTTGGCGGTATCATGCGAATCATGTGATGAAATTGGGTTTGAATCGCCTTTAAATCAGGGAAAATATCAGCATGGTCGTATTCTAAGTTATTTAAAATCGCAGTCGTTGGGCGATAATGCACAAATTTTGAGCGTTTGTCAAAAAAAGCACTGTCATACTCGTCCGCTTCAATCACAAAATAGTCTTGACCCAAATGCGAGCTGTGGGCAAAGGCAGATTTTAAGTGTTCGTCATCGGTAGACACAAGTGGTACGCCACCAATCAAAAAGCCTGTATCAATCCCTGCATATTGCAAAATCCACGCAAGCATGGTGGTGGTTGTGGTCTTGCCGTGAGTGCCTGCTACCGCTAGGACGTGGCGGTCTTGTAGGACGTGTTCGGACAAAAATTGCGGAGCAGACGTGTAGCGAAGTCGCTTGTCCAGCATATATTCCACCGCTTCCATGCCACGTTTGCAGACGTTACCCACCACCACCAAATCAGGGGCAGGGTCTAGGTGAGCTGACTTGTAGCCCTCCAAAATCTCAACACCAGCGTTGTCAAGCTGGGTACTCATGGGTGGATAAATGGCGGTGTCCGAGCCTGTAACGGTATGCCCAAGCGAACGTGCAATCAGGGCAAGCGACCCCATAAACGTCCCACAAATACCCAAAAAATGAATGTGCATGATGTTTTCCAAATAAAAAATAAATGAGATAATGCGGTGTATTTTAACAGATTTTTAAGATTGGTTTTTGTTTTTTATCAAGGTAAGCAGTTTTTGCAACTCTTTATATGTCGCCTTGATAACGCTGACGTTCGCTGTGGCTTTGTAGATACCAATACTGGCTAAAAGTTGACGCACATCAAATATTTACCAAAATATTCTGACTAAGGGCGGCCACGATGTGATAGCCGTCCACGTATATGCGTTTAAGCCTTGTCTAGACATCACCACGGCAGATTTTGGCAAACAACACACCAACATCTTATCATGTTAAAAAAGGGATTGTTAATGAACTGCTCTTCTGGACGGATGTGTGAAGATGTATTGCAATTTGTCCTACACAGAGCATTAATTTTTAGCAAATGTGATTCACCTCTACGACTAAAAACAACCATTTGACAATCAATAAGTTGCCATTTTAAGTTGAGAGCGAAGTACAACTTATGAGATTTAGCCTTGGCTAATGGTGAATTTTTACCCTTATGTATTTTCATCCAATAATCTTAAAAACACCCTCAAATCAACCAATATTCACCTTAATTATCACACAAAATAGCAACCATTGATTTTATCAAAGATAAAAATTTACAAAAATACTGATGAATTTTACACAAAAATGCTATTTTTTATTTAAATTTTTCAAAAAAACCGATATAATAGTACAACAAATAACACAAAAAATATTTATCGTAATATTTATTTACATAAAATTACAATAAATTGAGCAAAAAGCAAACATCAGCACCACGGAGATTTGACATGGTCATGAGCATGAACCCCAATGATTTTGTCAATGGGAAATCAGTTGCCCCCATGAACGACAACAAACACCCCACCAAGCCAGAGCTTGACACGCTGACCGTCCAAAACATGGACAACAAAGAGCAAGGCTCGTCCCTTGTGGCGTTTTTAAAAAAACACCAAACCTTTTTAACACTCCAATGCGTGCTACTTATTTTGCTTGGGGTGAGTTTTTTATTTTGGTGATTTAACACTGGCAAATCTATCCCAACCCTGCCCAGTCGCAGGGTTTTTATGGGGCGTGCCTGCCCTTTATATTTGCAATGAAAAATAGGGGAAATCGCACGTTTTTCAAGGAAAAGTCCGCAGTTGATATTGAAATATCAACAAGGATTTTGACGTAGAAAAACAAGATTTAGCCATTTTTCATGCAAAAACAACCATTTACCCCACACATTTTCAAAGTTTCACTTGTGTTGTAAAGGACTGGCACGCCCCAATCTAGATTTTGCTTTGATGTAAATTCCCACCGCTCGCCTGTGATGGGGTCGTTAAATACAAGGTGTTTGGCAAGTAGTTGCAAAGGATTGGTAAAGTCATCTTTGGGTTTATGACGGACTGATGGATAATAAGGGTCGTGGCAGATGGGTGTGCCAAGATGGTTTAGATGAACTCTTAACTGATGAAGTTTACCCGTCGTGGGGCGAAGCTCGTATTTGGCAAGGTCGCCTTTGACCGCCAAAATATCGATGTGCGTGTGGGTATTGGCAGGTTTGTCAGCATTGACACGCATGACATAAAACAGCTCGCCACGCTCCAAATGCAGGCGAACATCTATCGGCATTGTCAATTTATGATTAACAGTGGCGATGGCATGATACACCTTGGTGATGGCATGATGGGCAAATAAGGCTTGATACTGATGGCGTGTGGCGACATTTTTACTGATGAGTATCAGCCCTGCCGTCTCTCTGTCTAGCCTGTGAATGGGGGACAAATCGGCATTGCCCGTATCGGCTTTTAGGCGAGCAAGCAGGGTCTGTTTGACATAACTGCCCGATGGCGTTACCGCCAAAAAATGAGGCTTATCCACCACCATGAACTCATCATTTTCAAAGAGAATCTGATAATCAAACGGCACGGCAATCTCATCTTGTAGCGTCCGATAATAATAAATCGTCCGCCCATATTGATAGGGTGTCTCTACCGTCAAGGGGGCAACACCGCCTGTCATCTTATCTGAAACATCACCCCAAACATCACCACCATCAAAGCGTGCCTGCCACTCATCA
Organism: Moraxella equi; assembly: GCF_002027555.1. Lineage (GTDB taxonomy): Bacteria > Pseudomonadota > Gammaproteobacteria > Pseudomonadales > Moraxellaceae > Moraxella > Moraxella equi. Next base: position 5,135 of record NZ_MXAP01000025.1, on the reverse strand, counting down.
GGGCTGATGTGGGGGAATTTTTGGCATAAAAACGCCAGTAGGCTCTTGGGCTGATTATTTAATTTTTCTAAATAAAGACGGCTTGGAGAAACGCCGTCTTTCATGGGCGGTGTGGTGTGGGGCATGGTGTAATTTTTAAATGGCTTTATTTGAATGCCATTTTATCATATTTATGATATTGCGACTCTCTTGACATATCTAAATTTATAGATATAATGATGTATTATTTTTAGCTTATCTGTATTCATGAAATCCACCGACATTTTTAAAGTGCTTGCCAACGATGTCCGCTATCAGATTTTGCTGTGGCTCAAAGACCCTGCCACGCATTTTGGGGCGGACGCTTTACGCTGCGCAGAGACAGGTTTCGACGGTGGGATTTGTGTGGGTGTGATTGCCGACAAATCAGGGCTTGCCCAATCGGTGATTTCAAGTTATCTAGGTAGCCTACAACAAACAGGGCTAATAGAGAGCAAACGCCTTGGCAAATGGACGTATTACCGCTACTGCCCAAGCGGTGTGGACGGCTTTATCCGCCAAGTGCGTGATGAGATTGGCGGGTTGTCTGATTAAAATAATTTGCCTTTTGCGGTGTGTTGATAATTGGGCGAATGCGATTTGCCCCCACCTATCCATTTAATCAAATAGCCCCAAAAATTTTGCCAAAACATATCTAAATTTTTATAAATGTAAAAGCGAGAAAAACCATGACCGATTTGTCTATTTTAAATCTAGCCCCCTTACGAGACGGTGAGACTTTTAACCAAGCGATTGATAATTTGGTAGAGCTTGCACAGCTTGCTGAACGCACAGGCTACACTCGCTACTGGATTGCCGAACACCACAATATGCCCTATCTGGCAAGTTCCGCCACAAGCCTACTTATCCAGCGTGTGCTTGACAAGACAAGCACAATCCGAGTCGGGTCGGGGGGTGTCATGCTCCCCAATCATTCGCCCTTTGTCGTTGCCGAGCAGTATGGCACGCTGGCAAGCCTATATCCTAACCGTGTGGATTTGGGGCTTGGGCGAGCCCCTGGTACTGACCCTGCCACCGCCCGAGCCATTCGCCGTCATCAGGACGATTTTGCGATGAGTTTTCCTAGTGATATCAAAGAGTTGCAGTTTTATTTTGGCGATGACAACAGCGACAAAGTGCGAGCCTACCCTGCCAAAGGGCTAAACGTGCCACTGTATATCTTGGGTTCTAGCCCTGAGAGTGCGTATTTGGCGGCAGAGCTTGGTTTGCCTTATGCCTTTGCGTCTCATTTTGCCCCACGCTTTTTGACGCAGGCGGTGGAGATTTACCGCAGGGAATTTAAGCCGTCTGACGTGCTTGACAAGCCCAAAGTCATCGTTGGGCTAAATGCCATTGTTGCCGATACCGACAGCGAAGCGAAGCTCCTTTCTACCACCAGTTTGCAGTTTTTCTTAAACGTGGTAACAGGCGAACGCTCAGGCATGAAACCGCCTGCCCCTGACATCGAAGGTCGTATTCCACCGCATATCCTATCGATGGCAAAGAGTATGACAGCGTGTAGCGTGATTGGCTCGCCACAGACGGTCAAAGCCCAGTTAGAGCAATTACAAAGCCAAGTCAATGCCGATGAATTTATGGCAGTAAGCTATATTTATGACAAAGACAAACAGGCTCGCTCGTATGAATTGCTTGCTGATGTGGTAAAAGGTTGATGTTTTAATGGCGTGTTAGGAAATTGCATTTGCCCAAAAGTAGAATGAATTAACAATAGCGTATGATTTTTATCATGGCGAATTGAGTGTTATCCTATTTGGATAAAGAACCCAAAATCCAATACATGTTACAAGGACGAATGTGATTCGCCCCTACCGTTCAATTTAAAAACACCAATTTATCAATTAACCATTTTATTTTAAAGAGAAAAATTATGACTGACACCACCCCACTTTTTACCCCGTTTACCCTAAATAATGGCGTAGAAATCAAAAACCGCCTTGTTGTTGCCCCAATGACCCACTATGCGTCCAACCCTGACGGCACACTGTCTGATGAAGAGCGGGCGTTTTTGACAGGACGGTCGGACGATTTTGGCTTATTTATCACGGCGGCGACTTTGGTACACCCAAGCGGTAAAGCCTTTGTCGGTCAGCCGTCTGCCTATGATGAGAGCCATTTGGCAAGCCTAACCGAAACCGCCAATATCATCAAAAAAGGCGGTGCAAAAGCAATTTTGCAAATTCATCATGGCGGTTATCAGTCGCTTACCCAGTTTGGCGAGGTTATCGCTCCGTCTGACATGGACAACGGCAAACAGTCCGCCAAAGCCATGAGCGTGGACGAGATACAGGCGGTCATCACAGGCTTTGGCGTGGCGACCGACCTTGCCATACGAGCAGGATTTGACGGCGTGGAGATTCATGGGGCGAATAATTATCTTATTCAGCAGTTTTTCTCGCCCCAAGCCAACAAGCGAGATGATGAGTGGGGTGGAAGCTTGGAGAACCGCTTGCGTTTTCCCAAAGCCGTCATCAAAACGGTCAATGATGTTAAAGCCAAGCACGACAAGGCAGAATTTATCGTGGGCTATCGTTTTTCGCCAGAAGAAGCAGGCGATGATGGTTTGACAATGGCGGACACGTTTGATTTGATTGATGTTTTGGTGGATGAGCCTTTGCAATATTTGCACGTCTCGTTGTGGGATTTTTATAAAAAGGCAAGACGTGGGGCGGACACCAATTTGACTCGCATAGAACAGCTCCATACCCGCATTGGTGGCAAGTTACCGCTCATTGGCGTGGGTTGTCTACTCTCTGCCGATGATGTGGTGCGTGCGTATAGCACAGGGTGGGCCCAGTTTGTGGCGGTGGGTAAGGCGGTCATGATAAATCCCAATTTTGCCACGCTATTAAAGGCAGGCGACACCGACAAAATCGCCACGCACATCGACCCCGAGCGTAACGACATCTACAAAATCCCAAGCCAGCTTTGGGCGTATCAGCAAAAAGGGCTTGCCTATCTACCGCCATTAAAGGGTAAAGAATGGCAACCTTTGGATATATAATCAAATAAGGGCGAAATGATTCGCCAATCCAATCTTTTATTTTTATAAACCCAACTCGGAGACACCCATGACAAATTCACAAACGATTGATTTGGACGATTTAAACCTTGATGAGCTGGATTTTGATGCCATGCTTGGCGATTTGGCGGACGTGAGCGTGGTCGGCGGATTTGATGGCGACAATGATGACGGCTGTGAAGGCGGTGCATGTAAGATTTAGATTACCCAAATCTTTTGATGATTTAATCAGGTCTTGGAATACAAGAGCTGATTAAATCACTTTAAAATCAACAATCATTACTTCCAAATACGCTACCCAAATGATAAAAACCTTGCTATACTAACCTTATGGCAATTATCACAACGTAAATCATGAGCGACAACACCAATAATCAAAATTAGCAAGAATTTCAAGAACTTAGCAATCAACGCATCTTATCAGAACAGCCTGATAATACAGTCACCACTAACACAATCAAACCACACCAACTCACACCTTCGGAACAAAATACCGCAGTTTTTGATACGCAAGGCATGGCACTCATCTTTGGCATTGGGGCTTTTATCGTTTCGCTTATCTGTCTTTATACTGTTCTTAAAAACTCCAAAAACAACCAACAAGACAAACCTAATAAACTAAGAATAAAACGCAAAAGCTCAACTCCGTTTGGCATTCGCCCAGAATTTTTGGAAGAAGCCAAAAGTGAAAGACAACACCGAATTACACAGCGTAAAAAAATACGGAATATTTGACAAAGACGGCAAACGCTTAAAATAAATGCCTATTGTCACTTTTGATTGATCTTTCATTGATTATTTCCGTCATAACCCACACAAACAGCAACAAGCAAAAAACAGTAAAACCCCCATAAATTTGTTATAATATTCTTTTAACTTGAAGAATAACAACATGAAACTGACCAATTATAGCGATTACGCTCTGCGTTCTTTGATTTATCTGGCGGTAACGCCCAAAGATGGTGAGCTTGCCAACATTGACGACATCGCCCAAGCCTACGACATCTCAAAAAGTCATCTCACCAAAATCATTCATCAGCTGGGTAAATTGGGCTACATTGAGAGCGTGCGTGGCAAAGGTGGGGGCATTCGCCTAGCCAAAGACCCGAGCGAGATTAACATCGGGCGACTCATTCGCCATACCGAGAGCGATTTTGGCATATTAGAATGCCTAGATGACAACTCCAAAAACACGGACGGCAAAATCAGCTTGGTCAATATCGGCGATAACGCCAACAGCTGTGTTATCTCGCCTGCCTGCCGTTTAAAGGGTGTGTTTTATAAAGCCATGCTTGCCTTTGTGGCGGTGCTAGATGGCTACACCCTTGCTGACGTGTTGGTCAATGACAAAGAGTTATTGACACTTTTGGATAAAAATACGGGATAGGTATTTGTAAGCATATGCTGACAAAACTTTGCGATTTTTGCGTATTTTCTTATGGTCGTCATTTTGGCATAATACACACATCAGCAAGGACATGGCAAATGGATAAGCCAACATGGATGAACGCTGATATTATGGATAGACCATGGAACACCGCAGGTAGCAAAACCCCATAACAAAAGCCACAAATACCCCATTTGTGGCTTTGTTTTTGCTGTTATACTTAAAATTACTACAAATACAATGATGTGTGAACGTAGGGGCGTACTGAGCACGCCTTGCACAATAATATCACCAAAGGGTGTGCTCAGCACACCCCTACAAACCCGTGGTAAATATCAAGTTCGTTAGGTATATATCTCAATTTAAAAAACAAAGGTGGGCAACCCCACCTTTATCATCAATAAGTCCAAACTATTTAAGCCCTGCCTGCTGTAATAACGCCCCAAAACTGCCCACTTTGGCAGGTTCGTTTTTGGGTTTGTTAAATTCACGTTTTGGCTTATTGTTGAACTTATTGCTTAGCTTGGCATTTGCTTTGTCCTTAGATTCTTTATCCGCTTTATCGGACTTTGAGATGTCTTTTTTGTCAGGTGATTTCATAGACAGTCCAATGCGACCTCGTGACTCGTCCACCGACAGCACACGCACCTTGACGATGTCTTGGGGTTTGACTATACCAACCGAACCCAA
>NZ_MXAP01000024.1 GCF_002027555.1 Moraxella equi | reverse complement strand
ATACAGTTGCTACTTTTTAACAAAACGGCAATTTCATCTCCACAATTTCTTTTGGCATCAATAGCCAAGAAGTACCATCGGATTGTTGTTTGGTATGCCAAATCACAATACCTTTGGTATAACGCCATTGCGTTTCATCACAAGGCAAACAAAAAGGCGGTATCCACATTAGCCCAATATCGCCATCGCCTTCCCAACCATTTTCCAAAAATAATTCTTTGACAATTTTAACATAAGGCTCTGAATTATCAAGGCATTCATCAGGGGCAATGGTAAAATTCAAATTATCAATCCATTCATAGGTAATGACCTGAAAATTTTTTAATTCATCAGGTGGATAATCAATCATTTCATTTTTAGCAATAGAATAAGCCATTGTATATTTCCTTTTTTGCCGTGTTTTTTTAAGGTTGAGCCATTTCTTATCTTACGAATTACTCTCAATCATTAATGCCACATTCTTTTCCAATTCTCCCATAGTGCCTAAAATTGGATTATCCCAATCATTAAACGCATCTAAATAAGCCCTAACAGAACCATTTATCAAATTATATTTTAAATTATCATTTTCTATACAAGATTTTAATTTAAAATATTTGTCATAAATGGTTTTAGCCATTGGTTCAGAATTATTGTGAAAATACAATAGAACGCTGTCTATTTTGCTTAAAATCGTGTCTTTTGACATATTTTAGACTTTATTGTTAAACGGTGCGTAATACGCACCTTACGCACCGTTTTTTTATTAAGCAAATTTACGATTTTCGCCATTGCCAAAGGCATTTTCCACACATCTTGGGCAAATGTCCTTATGCTCGGCAACGCTACCCACACTTGGCAAAATATGCCAGCACCGTACGCATTTTTCGCCAACCGCAGGGGCAACTTTGACCGAAACTGTATCGCCTTTGGCAAGCGTTACCGCACTTGTAATCAGGACAAATCTTAGCTCATCGCCCAATTTGGCAAGCGTTTGATAAGTGGCGTCATCGGCAACAATTTCCAAACTTGCTGACAAACTGCTGTTGATGACTTTGTCGGTGCGGGCATCGTCCATTGCTTTGTTGGCAAGTTCTTTGACCGCCAAAATCGCTTGCCAATCGCTGTCCGTAATGTCATTTAATTCCACCTGTGGCAGGGCATACCATTCTTGGGTAAAGATATGCCCGTTTGTGCCTTTTAGGATTTCCCACGCTTCAAAGGCGGTGAACGACAGGATTGGGGCGATCCAGCGGAGCAAGGCGTGAGCGATGTGATAAATGGCGGTTTGAGCCGAACGGCGAGCCTGTCCGTCCGTCTTGGAAGTGTATTGGCGGTCTTTGATGATGTCCAAATAAAATCCGCCCAAATCCTGTCCGCAAAAATTGGTTACAAGCTGGCACACCTGATGAAAATCCATATTGGTGTAAGCGGTGCGAATGTCGTTTTGGATTTGTGTGGCTCTATGAATAATGTATTTATCAAGGCTAACAAGTTCGCCTGCTGGCACTAGGTCTTTGCTCGGGTCAAAGTCATCGGTATTGGCAAGCAAAAAGCGAATGGTGTTACGGATACGGCGGTACATATCGCTGACACGGTCAAAGCCTTCTTTGCTGACCGCCATTTCATAGCGATAATCAGACGAGCCAACCCACAGACGGACAATGTCAATGCCGTATTTGTCGGCAAGTTCGGCAGGCTCAAAGCCTTTGGTATTGCCTTTGGATTTGGAAAGTTTATAACCCTTCGCGTCCACCGTAAAGCCGTGCGTTAGCACTTGTTTATAAGGTGGACGACCGTACACGCTTTCGCTGACAAGTAAGGACGACTGAAACCAGCCACGATGTTGGTCAGAGCCTTCTAAGTACAAATCGGCAGGGTTGGTCAGCTCATCACGATTGCCAAGCACGGCAAAGTTGGTAGAACCAGAGTCAAACCAGACATCGAGCGTATCGGTAGATTTGACATAGTTTTCACAATCGGCTTCATTTAAAAAGTCGCTAATTGGTGCGTCAAACCACGCTTCAATCCCGCCTTGTTCAATGACCCCAGCGACTTTTTCAATCAAAGCAGAAGTGTCAGGGTGCAATTCGCCTGAGTCTTTATGCATAAAAAAGGCAATCGGCACGCCCCAAGTCCGCTGACGAGAGATACACCAATCGGGGCGACCGTTCATCATTGATTCAATGCGGTTTTGACCCCACGCAGGTGTCCAAGTTACCTTTGGAATGTCGGACAACGCTTGTTCACGCAAGCCCTTAGTTTCCATAGAAATAAACCATTGGGGCGTGGCACGAAAAATAATCGGCGTCTTGTGTCGCCAGCAATGCGGATAGCTGTGGGTGATTTTTTTATGGTCAAGCAGGTGTCCGCTTTCTTGTAGCGTGGCGATAATCTTGGGCTGTGCCTTATAAATATGCTCACCAACAAAGACTTTGGCTTCATCAAGATACACGCCATTACCGCCCACAGGGTTTTCGGTGGGCAAATTGTTGGCACGCCCAACATTATAGTCGTCCACACCGTGAGCAGGGGCGGTATGTACCAAGCCTGTACCGCTGTCCGCCGTTACGTGCTCGCCTGTGATAAAGGGAACTTGACGCTCGCTGATTAGGGGGTGCTGGGCTTTTAGGGCGGTTAATTCTGAGCCTTTGACGGTAAATAAAAGTGTATAATCGTCAATACCAACCGCTTTGGCAAAATCATCTTTTAAACTTTCCGCCACAATATACACTTTATCGCCTGTCGCCAAAATCGCATAATCAAACTCAGCGTGGGCGGTAATGGCTTGGTTGGCAGGCAATGTCCAAGGGGTTGTCGTCCAGATGACGGCTTGCATTGTTCCTACTAGGTCTTTTGTTTGCCATAAAGCATCACGATTGACAATATCAAAACCGACATAAATCGCATCGGAAGTTTTGTTTTCGTATTCTACTTCGGCTTCGGCAAGGGCAGAACCACAGTCCAAGCACCAATTAACAGGCTTCATACCACGGACGATATGCCCGTTGTCATAGATTTTGCCAAGCGTGCGAACAATGTCGGCTTCGGTTTTAAAATTCATTGTCAAATAAGGATTTTCCCAATCGCCCAGCACGCCAAGGCGTTTAAAATCCGCCTTTTGTAGCTCAATTTGACTTAGTGCATAGTCTCGGCACGCCTTACGAAATTGCGTGGCGGTAATCGGCTCGCCATTTTTATCCGCTTTGGGGGCGTGTCCGACTTTGCCAAACTCATTTTCTACCTTTTGTTCAATCGGCAAACCGTGACAATCCCAGCCGGGGACATAAGGTGCGTCATAGCCGTCCAAGGTTTTGTATTTAACAATGATGTCTTTTAGGACTTTATTGACAACGTGTCCCAAGTGAATTTGACCGTTGGCATAAGGGGGACCATCGTGTAGGACATATTTTTCACGCCCTGCACGAGCCTTACGAATTTGTCCATAAACATCGTCAGCGTGCCATTTGGCAAGCCAAGCAGGTTCTCGTTTTGCCAAATCGCCCCGCATTGGAAAAGGTGTATCGGCAAGGTTTAGGGTGTTTTTGTAATCTACCGTTTGTTCTTGGCTTGGGGCTTGGGGAGTATGTTCGCTCATTGCTTGGCTCGTAACTGTGAATAAAAGTAGTTAATTATAGCCCAATTAAGGGGATTTATAAAGTGTTTTGACCATATGCAGGGGGCAAAATTTGACTTTTTGGGGGGAATTTGGTAGATTAGGATACTATTTTGGGTAACTGGATAATGATGAAAAAGATAAGCAGAAAAACCACTTCAAAATTAACAATACTATTTTGTGCGGTCATTTTGAGTTATTTTGTTTTTATTAAAAAGGATTATGATAATCCCATTATTGCTTTTGTTGCCATTTATATGGTGTTGGAAAGTTTGTATTATTTTTGGCGGTTTTATAAAAAGAATGATACGATTAAATTTGATGATAAGTTTTAACAATTTTCTATTATAATTCTCATTCCCATTTATAAAATTCATCAAAAATTCATCTTTACAATTTTCCGCTTTAATTCCTTATAAAAATTCGGTATATTAGTAGGATAATTATCAGCCAACTTGCAAGGTTATCTTATGAAAAATCCCAGCAAAACCCTATCATTATTATTGGCAAGTGCCTTATTTTTGACTGCTTGTGGTGGCGACAAGCCTAGCGAACCCGCTCCAAAAGCCGAGCCTAATACCCAAACTGCCCCCGCCCAGCCGACTAGCACTGCCCCCAAAGCTGATGAAGTCGTACCAGAGACCACTGAGTCTGTCGGGACAGACGACTCCAAAGCTGATGAAGTGGCAACCACCGACTCTGCCACATCTGATAAGACCGACAAGGGTACCGTTGAGACTGCTCAAGTGGACAATGCCGAGCAAGCGAACACCGCCCCCGCCCCAGTACAGGCTTTATCTATCGCCGAAGGTAAGGCGCGCTATGAGAAAACTTGCAAAATCTGCCACGAGCAAGGGCTGTTGGATGCCCCCAAACTCACCGCCAAAGCCGACTGGGCAAGACGCTTGGATAAGGGCATAGACACCCTGCACAAACACTCTGCCAAAGGCTTTGGTAAAATGCCAGCACAGGTGGCAGGGGACGTTACCGAAGCTGAAGTATATGCGGCAGTGGATTATATGGTGAGTCAAGTTCAGTAAATTGATGTTTATCGGATAGAATATCATTTATCCGATAAATTTAATAAAATATCGCTGATTGTAATGTCAATAAATCATATTGAAATAAAAACCCAATTTTGTTATTGGGTTTTTTATCTGCCATTAATTCATTGAGTTTCTAATCCACCCGTGTCGTTTTCTTTTATAAATTTTTTTCGGTTACGTATTCTTTATTATTCCCTATTAATATGACATGAGGCAAATTCCATGTTTGCCATACTTTTTGTCATTACGTCAATTTGCAAAAATAAATCATCCCCACTATAATAAATGACAATACATTTAATTTTCAAAAGGAATTTACCATGCTCGCCTATCTATTCGTCCCTGCCACGCACCCCAAGCGTATCATCAAAGCCCTAACCGACCCTGCCATAACCGCCCATGTCCATGCCATCATCATCGACCTAGAAGACGCCGTCGCCGACCGCTCGCCTAATGATGTGCGTGCCAAACTTGATGATTTGTTCGGCACTATAGAGCAAGCACAGACCACGCCAGAGCTGTGGGTGCGGATACATGGGGCGTCTCATGGTGAGTTTCGTTTGGACTGTGAATGGGTGCAGTCCCACGACATCATCAGCACGGTGATGCTCCCCAAAGCCGAAAATGCCGAGCAGGTCAGTCTGGCTCATGAACTGACCGCTCGCCCTATCGTTGCCATGATTGAGAGCGGGCAAGGCGTGCTACATGTCGCTTCTATGGTAGGTGTGGCAGGGCTTATGGCGTTGAGCTATGGCTGTTTGGATTTATTGACATCGCTAGGGATTGGTAGGCATACATCGGCAGAGGCGGTTATGCTTGATAGGGTGCGGTGCGAGCTCGTTTTACACTCACAGGCAAATGGGCTAAATGCTCCGATTGAGACGATTTATCCTGATTTTGGCGATGATGACGGCTTTGCCAGATGGCTTACGCACGCTCGTGATTTTGGTTTTGGTGGCTGTCTTGTCATACACCCCAAGCAGTTGGGTGTGGTACAGGCACACAAAGTGCGTGATGGCGATGTCGCCTTTGCCAAAAAAGTGCTATCTCATCACCATGCTACAGGGCAGGCGGTGTTCGCCATTGATGGGCAAATGGTGGATTTGCCTGTGATTGCTTGGGCGAGAAGGCTACTTGGTGAAGACTGATTGCCAAAAGGTATTGGTAATTTTACTATACATGGGGCTTGTGGTAAACTAGCTCCACTTTTATTTTGGAATTTTAACATGAACATTTTACCCAGCGAAGAGATTCGCATTACAGACGGTAGCACCGTTTCGCTACATTTTGAAGTCAGCCTACCAAACGGCACGGTCATCGATAGCACCTTTGGGCGAGATGAGCCTGTAACCTTGACGGTAGGCGATGAGAGCCTACTGGCGGGCTTTGAGCAGGTACTCATCAACCTAAAAGCAGGCGACACCCGCACCGCTCATCTACCGCCAGAACAAGCCTTTGGGCAGTGGAATGGCGAAAATGTGCAGACCTTTCCCCGCACCAAATTTAGCTTATCCGAGCCAAATCCTGTGGTCGGCATAATGATGGAATTTGCCGATAAAGGTCAAAATACCTTGGCGGGGGTAATTTGCCATGTTGATGATAATGAAGTCAAAGTGGATTTTAATCACCCTTTGGCAGGGCAAGATGTGCTGTTTAAGGTGCAGATTTTTAAGGTTACACCAAAGGGACAAATGGCGATTGAGCTAAAATGAGCGACAACGCCCCAATCTCAAAAAAGCTCGGTTATGGTGTCATTGCCATACAGGTCATCATCTTTTTGCTCTTTGTAGACGACAAGGCGATGACGCTTGGCAGTGGTGCGATGATGGTAAGTTTGTTTTTTTGCCCATGACAAATCCGACACCGTCAAATTTGGTATTTGGGACGTGATTGGGCTGTTTGTTGTTTATCATTTTAATTATGGCTTGTATACTTATTCTCGTACACCTGCCAAAACGGTTTGTGGCACATTCAAAAAGTTTTATCAAAAGAGTGGATTTAAAAGGCAGGATTTGATGTTGTTGATGTATGCCACAGATGAGCAAAAAGTTTATGACTTTATGCACATTCATCGCTATCACGAACATACCGACTTTTTTAAAAATCGTCATGATAAAAATGAGTCGATTTGCGTGGATTATATCCCCATGCCAGCATTTACCCTTTTTTCGCCCCATGTATTAAAAGAAGTGCGAATTATGAATGATAAGAAATAACATCCAACCACAGCAAAAGGGATATCTGTCATGTCATTTTTTAACCCAGAACATCAGCCATTTGCTATCGCCCTTATCGCCTTAGCTGTTATCGTCTCAATACTTGTTGGCGACGCATTTTTTATCATCTTGGCGATGGTGTTTTTGGGTGTGGCGACCGCACAAGGCAAACATTTAATCATAAAGATAAGTATCGGGGCGTTGTTGACCGCCGTTGTGCTTTATTATTTATTTTTGGTTATTAGGGCGTGTCTGCCTTTTGTATTTGCAATGAAAAATGAGAAAAATCGCACGTTTTTCAAGGAAAAAATGCAGGCTGATAATCATTCTATCAGACAAGTTTTTGACGATGAAAAACAAGATTTAGCCATTTTTCATGCAAAAACATTCTTTTATTTTCGCCATATTGCTAAATTTTAAATTGTGTTATAAAGGGCAGGCACGCCCTAGACAAACCACGGCAATATTCATCAAGTTTGTGGGCAACTTAACAAAATCGAACATCGCCCTTTGGGCAAACAAAGTGTGCTAAGCCTGTATCTTGATGACCCAATAAGCCAAAAATCGTATCGTTTTGACCGCCTTGATGACTGGCATAGGGACGATGTTTTTCGCCCGTACAAGGCAGGCGATGTGATTTGTGTCAAGTACACCAAATCGCCCATTTTGACCCGTACCTATCCCCATATTTTGACAGACATACAGCCCAAATGACAACCTAGGACAATCCATGAAAAAACCACTCATCGCCTTATTTGCCATGCTCACACTACCGCAAGCGTGGGCGTTATCCATAGAGCCTGCCGATTGGGGCGATTTTCGCTATGATGAAAACGTGGTTTGCTCAACATCCGCAGAAAACAGCGACATATTCGGCGTTGTCAAAAAACACGGCAAATATGGCATGGCGGACAGCACAGGCAAAGTACTATTACCGCTTGAATATGATGACGGAGCGTGCCTAACTGGTCATATCACTTTATCAAAACAAGGCAAATGGGGTTTGGTGGACGCTCATCAGCGTGTGATAGTGCCTTTTATTTTTGACAGACAGCCTTGGGATTTTAATGGCGTGGATAAAGTCATTATCACCGATGAGCGTGATGATGGCATATATTCGGCAGTGTATGGGGTGGGCGGTGGGATTATTTTGGATTATCGGCGTGGTGAATGGGACTTTGAAAATGATGTCTTGATACGCTTTGAAGATGATGAGAACGGGCAAAGTGGCTTTATGGACACGCAAGGCAATATCATCTTGGCGGGGCGTTATGATTGGGTAGGGCTACTGGATGATAAAGCAGGCGATGAGCGGTTTTTGGTAGGTGTAAATAGCCAAGTCATGATGATAGACCGCCACAAAAACGTATTTACACAAGACTATGACAACATGGAGTCTTTTGATGAGCAAGGCATATCAAGGGTTCATCTGGATGTAAATGGTAAGAGTAAAATCGGCTTTGTAGATAGAAATGGGACACTTATCGTCAAACTCTCATCACATCGCTACCCCATGTGGAACGATGTCTATGGACATGAATGGCAACTACGCACGGACGGTGGGCAGTGTACGCTATTTTTGCAAGACCTTGCAGGGCAAGCGGTTAACAGCCCGGAGTTTCCTGATGAATCCTGTCGGCTACTTGCCACGCCCAACCAAACACCCAGTCAAGAACTCACAGCAAAGCGTGGGTTATGGGATGGGTTTTGGGCGTGGGCTACTGGTTTGATTCGCTAAATCAAACCTTCGATACCCGTCTATGTAGCTCTGCTAAGCCGTCTTCCATCGCTTTTTGTAATAGTTCGGTCAGCTCAGCACGGGTCTTATCTTCGGGCAAAATCGGTGCAAGGGGTAACACATACGCCTTAACCCCATCGCTGTCCGCCACTCGTCTTAGGCTCTCTGCCATCGTGCGTTTGTCATAATACGCACAGTCGTCCGACAATGTACCGTCTGCATTGACATAAGCAATCACCATAGGACAAATGGGCAAGCCTGTATCCATGCTTGCTTGTAGTAATTTGCCATGGATTTTTTTGATTTGTTTGCCGTCTGTGGTGGTCGCTTCGGGGAAAAATACCACCGATGAACCGCCACGCAAAAAGTCAGCAATTTGACGTGCCACCCCGTCAGCGTCCCCAGAGCCACGTTTGATAAACAGCGTCCCACCTGCTTTGGCAAGCCTGCCAAAAATAAACCACTCGCCAATCTCCGCCTTTGATAAAAAGAACACAGGAGCGACCGAACCCACCACAGGAATATCCAGCCAAGAGATGTGATTGGATACCCATAGCCCGTGTGTCTGTGGCACAGGCTCAACTTGTACGACTGCCACACCAAAGGAATTGACCATTTTACGGCAAAAGGTTTGGATGTATTTTGGCAAAACATCTCTGGGTGGTGTTTTAAATGCCCCAATACGTCTGGCGGCAGTAAAGCCCCCCACCAAGGTATTACTCATGCCTGCGATGATTTTGGTGCGTTTTAGTTGTTTATTTAAAAAATTTGCCATAAGATTATCATTGTCAATTAAAAGGCGTATCGTATAAGAGTTTGGATAAAATTGCAAGTGTTTTTGGTAAACATCAATGCACAAAAAACCGCCTTAGTGTTTAAGACGGTCTGTAAATCAAGCATTCGGCAAAGGCGGTGGCAATTCGTCATTTTTGACGATATTCACTGTTGGCACTTCATGCTGATATTCTTTTGGCTCTCGTGGGGTTTCGCCATTCATGATTTGCAAGAACTGCTCACGGTCAATGGTTTCCCACTTCATGAGTGCGTCCACCATGGCGTGCATTTTGTCGTGATTGTCATCAATGAGCTTATACGCCACATCGTACTGCTCTTCTAGGATACGGCGGACTTCTTCGTCCACTTTTTGTTGGGTAGCTTCACTGATAGTACGGCTCGCCCCACCAAAATATCCGCCTTGCTCTTCGTCCTCATAGACCATCACGCCAAGTTTGTCGCTCATGCCATATTTGGTAACCATGGCACGGGCAAGTTTGGTGGCACGTTCAAAGTCGTTGGACGCTCCTGTGGATTTGCGATTGATAAAAATCTCTTCGGCAATACGCCCGCCAAACAAGATAGAGATGTCATTTAGCATTTTATCGCTATAACTGCTTACCGCATCTTGCTCGGGCAACTGCCACGTTACCCCGAGTGCCCAGCCACGGGGCATAATCGTTACCTTATGTACAGGGTCAGTAAAGGGAAGTAGTTGGGCGACTAGGGCATGACCTGCTTCGTGATAGGCAGTAGCACGGCGTTCTTCTTCACGCAGCACCATGGATTTACGCTCAGGCCCCATGTAGAGCTTGTCTTTGGCATCTTCAAAGTCGTTCATGTCCACACTCATCTTGTTACGACGAGCGGCAAAAAGAGCGGCTTCATTGACAAGGTTGGCAAGCTGTGCCCCGCTAAACCCTGGGGTACCACGAGCTAGGGCATTGACGTCCACACCAATGGTCTGGGGGAGCTTTTTAAGGTGTACATTTAGGATTTGTTCACGACCTTTGATGTCTGGCAAGCCAACCGACACTTGACGGTCAAAACGGCCAGGACGAAGTAGGGCTTTATCCAGTACATCCACACGGTTGGTTGCTGCAATGACAATCACGCCGTCATTGCCTTCAAAGCCGTCCATTTCTACCAGCAGTTGGTTTAGCGTTTGTTCACGCTCATCATGACCGCCCCCCATGCCCGAGCCACGATGACGGCCCACCGCATCAATCTCATCAATAAAGATGATACACGGGGCGTTCTTTTTGGCTTGGTTAAACATATCACGGACACGGCTTGCACCCACACCGACAAACATCTCCACAAAATCCGAACCTGAGATGCTAAAAAACGGCACTTTGGCTTCGCCTGCAATGGCTTTGGCAAGCAGTGTTTTGCCTGTCCCAGGAGGACCCACCATAAGCACGCCACGAGGAATGGTCGCCCCAAGGTTGGTGAATTTTTCTGGATCTCTTAAAAAGTCGACAATCTCAACAACTTCTTGCTTGGACTCTTCACACCCTGCCACATCGGCAAAGGTGACTTTGATGTCATCTTCGGAGAGCATTTTGGCTTTTGATTTGCCAAAGCTCATGGGGTTGCGACCACCCATGCCGCCACCGCCAGCACCGCCACTCATGCCACGCATGAACAGCCAAAACAGACCGATGATGAGCAAAATCGGAAAGGCTGCAATGAGTAGCTGAGTACCCACGCCTTGACGCTGTGGTGCTGCCCCTTCTACTTCTACGTTATGCTTGCGAAGTAATGGCATTAACTCGGTATCGTCTAGGGCAGGGCGGATGGTCTCAAACTCTGAGCCATTAACCTTTGTGCCCGTAATCTCTTCGCCATCAATCTCAACTTTTTGGATTTGACCTTCGGCGACTGCCGTGACAAAGGCTGAGTACTTCATGTCATCAGCCTTGCCTGAACCACGGTCGAGATTACTAAATACCATGACTACCACGGTGATAATCACGAGCCATAATAGAATGTTTTTTGCCATGTCGTTCACAAAGGGTTTCCTGTTTTTGGCGTTTGATACAACTTTGATTGAAAATTTAAAAATTGAAAAATGGGGCAAATCGTGCAATTGTTCACACAAAGAGACATTGCTTTTAATAAGGCTTATTATCAATAAATCAAGCCCTAAATTTGGATGATTATTTTATCGCCACCCAAAACATCTCTTTGGAGCGGGGACGGCTTGCCTTGGGTTTTATACTTTTGATTTTGCCAAACTTTTTTTGCATGTCGGCACGAAGCTCGGGCGAACCTTCGCCTTGGAATACTTTCATGATTAACGCACCGCCTTCGGGCAACACTTTTAGGGCAAAATCCACCGCCAACTCACACAGATACATCATGCGTGGCATGTCCACTGCTGACATGCCAGACGTGTTGGGAGCCATATCGGATAACACCACGTCCACACGTCGTCCGCCCACTTCATTCATGATTTTGTTAAAGACTTCTTCTTCTCTAAAATCGCCTTGGATAAAGGTAACATTCTCCAAAGTATCCATGGGCAAAATATCAGACGCTATCAAAATCCCGTCATCGCCCACAAGCTGTCCTGCTACCTGCGACCAGCTACCAGGGGCAGAACCTAAGTCCACCACGGTCATGCCTTTTTTGATAAGAGAAGTTTTTTCGTTAATCTCCAATAACTTATAAGCCGCTCTGGCACGATAGCCGTCTTTTTGGGCTTTTTGAACATAATAGTCGTCAATATGCTCTTTCATCCACGCTTTCGATGATTTGGAGAATTTTTTGTTGGTGATGCGAGTTGCCATTGGTCGGTGTTGATGAATTAAAATAACTGCTTAGTTTAACATTTTTATGAGAAAATTTGGTATATTTTTGTTATAATGAACATTAATTTATTTAAAAACCTGTTTTGAGACATTTTATGGCAAAACCCAATTTTAACAACCTATCTAACGACACCCTAAAAGAACTACGGGGCATCGGTCATCGCCTAAATCCCATCATCATGGTGGGTGGTAATGGCTTGACGCCCACGCTCATCGAAGAGACCGCCCGTGCCCTAAGTGACCACGAACTCATCAAAGTCAAAATCCCAGCAGGCTCATCAGATGAACGCAAAGAATGTGCCGCCGCCCTAGCCGATGCCACAGACAGTCAAGTGGTGCACCATATCGGGCGTATGGTGCTACTGTTTCGTAAAAATGATGAACCTAACGACAAATTGTCTAATTTGGTAAGATTTGGTTTTTAGGAATTCAACAAAAGGGAATGTCATGAATTTTTTTACCGCAAATCCCATTGATAAACTGTTTAGCTTGCTGTCGCTGTCACACTTTACCGAGTTTTATTATGATGATAATTCGGTCATGCAAAGAGAGCGGTTGTTTGTATTGCAAGACCTGCAAAATGCCCAAAAAAACAAGCCTGCCCCCAAAGTTCATGCCTATATCAGTGAAGACATGCACGGGGGTAAGCATGTGATTAACATGAGTTTTATGATTGAAAAGGTGGACGGACTGCATTTTGCCAATTATCATGATGATAACATCAAGCGTGCCGATGGGCTGTGGCAGGAGACCTGCCTAGAATGCTTTATTGGTTTGGCAGATGGCGGTTGTATTGAGATGAACATCGCTCCTGATGGACGTTATGCTCTGTATCATTTTAGCGATTATCGTACGCCCGCTACGCCCATACAGACCGATAAAGTGACTCTGTCGTGGCGTGCCGATGATAATGATAACGTGCTGGTATACGAGCGTCATGTCAGTCTTGATGTGTCAGCCGTGGCGGATTTGTTGCCCGAGCAGACACTCGTCAACCCATGTGCGATACTAAACATCAAAGGTGATTTGCATTACTTTGCTGTCAGTTCTGCCCCTGTGCCTGATTTTCATGATAAGGCATTTTGGCAAAAATGGTAAACGTATAAAATGGTGAGTGTATTTTGATTAAAACTTAGGGCGGTAGCCCAAAACTGAACTGAATTTTCGTTTAAATCGAAGTCGCATTTAAAAAGCCCATGCATGATGTCATGGGCTTTTTGGTGAGTGGGTAAATGATTATTTGATGGTAAACCAATCATTGGCACTGGTTTTGGCTTTTTCGATGTCGCTTGATGATAGGTTTAGGGCAAGCTGACCGATTTTGGCTTGGGCTTTATCACGAATGCCGTTATCAAGCATACCGTCACGGCTAGATAGGTCATACCATTTGTAGGCATCCACATAGCGTTGCTGTTTTTCATCAATCATTGCAAGTGCATAGCTGGCACGGTTGTCGCCCAGATGAGCGGCACGTTCTAGCCATTTGCGACCTTCACTCATGCTAGCTTTGACACCTTCGCCACGCAGATACATGAGTCCTAGGTTTAGCTGAGCAGGGGCGATGTCTTTTTGGGCAGCTTGAGTGTACCAATGCACGGCTTTGGCAGGGTCTTTGGCAACGCCTTCACCTTTTTGTAGGCGTTTGGCTAGGAAAAATTGGGCGTGATGGTTGCCACTGCTTGCTTGATTGGCAAGTGATGAGATGTCCATAATCTCAAAACGAGAGACATCAAGCGGTACATTTGAGATAAGTTCAGCGTTGGCAACACCTGCCAAAAGTAGGGTGGATAAAATGCTAAGTTTTAAACGTTTCATGACGACGACCTGTGGTTGAGATTATATTTAAGATGTATGACAAATGTCAAATTAATTCTTTATCATACCATTAATGAGTGATAAACTCAATTTTTTCACTGGCTAAACATGTCAAATTTTGTAACATCATTTATCAGTTATTTGATGGTGTTTGCTGGTTAAAATGTAGGGCGTGCCTGCCTTTGGTATTTGCAATGAAAAACAAGATTTAGCCATTTTTCATGCAAAAATTGATTAAGATTGTCAAATTTTCATCTTATTTTATAAAAAATGTTATTCATGGTAGGCATGCCCTAATTAACCTTTGGCAATCCGAAACACCGCCACATCCGCCAAGAGATTGGGGGCTTTTTTGACGGCTTTATCACGGATAAAGGCAGGGATTTTGGGATTGGGATTGTCCCATAGGGCGACCGTGTCCAAAATTCGAATGTTGTTGTCGTGGCACAGCCGTTCAAAGTCCTTAAAAGTGCAAAGATGAATGTTGGGCGTGTTGTACCATTGGTGGGGCAAGGTCTCACTCATCGGCATGATGCCCTTAATACCAAGATAAATGCGGTTTTGCCAATAGGCGAAGTTGGGAAAAGTTACAATGCCAAATTTGGCAACCCTTAGCATATCATTGAGCAGGGTTTCAGGGTTTTTGACCGCTTGCAAGGCACGAGCCATAACGACTGTATCAAAACTGTTATCGGCAAAGCGAGCCAAACCGTCATTTAGGTCTTGCTCCACGATGTTTAGCCCTTTGGCAATGCCTTCATTGATTTTGTCGGGGTCAATCTCAATGCCATAGCCAAACACGCCCAGACGCTCTTGCAGGTGAGCCAGTAGCGTGCCGTCCCCACAGCCCAAATCTAGGACTTTTGAGTTGGGTTTTATCCATTTTTCGGCAAGTTGGTGGTCGATGTTATTCATGAGTTTCCTTGTTTTATTGTCTTGCCAATTGTGAAATCTCTTGGGGTGTGATGTCGCCTGTTTGTCGTTTGATGACAGGGGCGTTCAAAAATCCCCGAACAGCAGTCGTATAACGGGGAATGTCAAACAAAAATGAATCATGCCCATGCGGTGCATCCACATTGACAAAGGTCACTCGCTTATCGTTCGCCACTAAAGCGTCCACAATCTCAACCGACCGCTCGGGTGTGAACCGCCAATCGGTGGTAAATGAGACGATGAGAAATTGGCATTTGGTGCGGGCAAGCGTTTGTTTTAAGGCTTCTTTTTCATCCAAATCGTCTGGTGTGTAATCCCGTGTCGGGTCAAAATAATCCAGTGCTTTTGTCATAAGCAAGTAGGTATTGGCATCAAAATTTTTGCTAAATCGCTCGCCTTGATAACGCAAATAGCTCTCTACTTGAAATTCCACATCATAGCCGTACATGAATTTGCCAGACTTCAAGTCTCGTCCGAACTTGGCTTTCATTGCCTCTTCGGTGATGTAGGTGATATGCCCCACCATGCGTGCCAAAATCAGTCCGTGGCGGGGGTAGGCATTTTTTTTGAGATACCAGCCATCATAAAAGTTGGGGTCGGATAGGATGGACTGACGAGCGACTTCGTTAAAGGCGATGTTTTGGGCGGACAGCTTGGGCGTGCTTGCGATGATGACGGCACGTTCTAGGCGGTTGGGGTAGTCCACTGACCATTGCAGGGCTTGCATACCGCCCATAGAACCGCCCACAATGGCGTGCCATTTGGCAATGCCCAAGCGGTCTGAGAGCATGACTTGCGTTTTTACCCAGTCCTTTATCGTGATGAGTGGAAAATCCGCCCCCCAAATCTCGCCTGTGGCAGGATTGATGGTGGTAGGGCCTGTGGAACCGTGGCAGGAGCCGATGTTGTTTAGGCACACCACAAAAAATCGGCTCGTGTCTATCGCTTTGCCATTGCCAATTAGGTTATCCCACCAGCCAGCCTTAGTATCATTCTCACTATGATAGCCTGCGGCATGGTGTGAGCCTGATAGGGCATGGCAGATTAAAATGGCGTTGGATTTGTCGGCATTTAGCTTGCCATAGGTCTCGATGACTAGGTCAAATGACGGCAACACCCGCTCGCATTCTAGGGTTAATGGCTCATCAAAATGCAAGGTTTGGGGCGTTACGATACCAACAGATGTCGGGTCTAGATGGGGGGCAAAGTAGGGGGATGAGTTGTCCACGTTGTTGCTCTTTTTTATTTTTAAAGCTATATTTTAAGGGCAAATGCTAGGATTGGCAAGGCATAAAAGAAAAATCGGCATCGTTCAAAACCTATACCCAAGCTAACACCCACTCCATAATAACCGAAACAACCAAAGACCAAACAGCTCATGACACCCTTAGATTATTGCCCAAAATGCCAATCCAATCACATTGTTAAAGCAGGCTTTGCTTATGGTAAACAAAGATACCAATGTAAAGACTGTAAATATCACTTTACCATGCTTTACAAAAGCAACAAAAAAGATGAAAGTGTTAGAAAGCTAGCCTTGACATGCATCTTGAAGGTCTAGGCTTTCGTGCCATTGGTCGTGTGCTTGGCATTGGGTATAGTACCGTGTATTATTGGGTAAAAGAACTTAGTGTTAAACATCAAGACATCTACAATGCCAATTCAACCCAGTACAATGAATAAATTGACATTGTGGAGCTTGATGAAATTCACAGTTACAGCAAGTTTAAAAAAACTACTGCTAAAGCCCGATTGTCATTAGTAGAGACACCAAACAAGTCTTAGGTTTTGTTTGTGGCAAACGAGACAGTAAGACCTTTAAGAGATTATACAACCAACTAAATACACCTAATATCAATCTGTTTTGTAGTGATTACTGGAATGTTTATGCAGATGTCATTCCAATCCATAAGCACTTATAAAGCAAAAAATAAACCTTTACTGTTGAAGGTTATAACAGTAGGATAAGGCATTTTCTTGCAAGGTTTAAACGCAAAACCAAGTGTTATTTCAAATGCCAAAAGATGATAGAGAACTCACTGAACTTACTGTTTGCTAAGTGGGATGATGGGCTGAGTTACATCCAAGAAACTTTAAAATTACTACAAATACAATGATGTGTGGACGTAGAGGCGTGCTGAGCACGCCTTGTATGGTAATATCATCAAAGGGTGTGCTCAGCACACCCCCACAAACCCGTGGTAAATATCAAGTTGGTTGGGTGTATGTATAGTTGGTGAACAATGCCGAAATTAAAAAGCAAATAGAAAATAGCCGTGCAATAACATGGCTATTTTTTAATGGGCTGGCAAATGATTTGAGTATTAGGCTATCTTACACACTTATTTATCCGCAGGGAATGCCTGTGGTTGGGTGTTGGGCTTGCTGTTGGGTGGTGGGGCAAATTTTGGTGTGGATTCATCATCAAGGCGAACTTCATAGATGGCGGTGCCGATAACTCCTGTGTTGTCTATGGAGCCGTTGTCCGAATGATTGGCGTAGCTTTGTTCGGGCTTGCCAAAGGTAAAACCTGCCACGGCACTGTCGTTTTTACGAAAGCCTTCGATGAGCAGGGTGGCGTGTGGGTTTAGAATATAACTACTGCCATGCACCGAAGCACGCTCGCCTGTGATGACATTTAGCCCATCCACGCTGGCGATGATGGCATAAGTGTTGTCGCTGGTGTTGGTGTAGCGTAGGGTGTATTTTTGCCCTTCGGTGGCACTTAGGTAATAATCGCTGTTTTCTCGGGTGATGGGTAGGGTATTGCCGTTATCGTCGGTAAAGCTGAGATTGACTTTGCCATGATGAAGCGAGACGCTATTTAAGGTTTTGCCTGTGAATGCTTTGGCGGCGTAGCGAACGACATTTTGGTCAATGGGATCATCACTTAGGTAAGTGACCGAGACGTGCTTGGAGGGTGAGCGAATCTCATCGCCCCATGTCGTCCCGAGCTGTTCATTGGCGTGGATATCAGCATTGGCACTGGTAGCATGGTCGCCCCCTGAGTGACCGCAAGCAGTCAGTAGGGTGAGAACAAGAGCAGTGCCAACTGGGATAAGTGCGTATGATTTCATAAGCAGTCCTACGTGATGGGCGGTCATCCCTAAAACGGGGGTATTGCCCTTAAAACAGTTGTGCTACTATGCCTGATTTTTAAAAATTTGTCAATGCACCATGCTCACCATGCGTTTGCTATACCGCTCCAAATACCAACCCAAAAACACCGCCGCCACTGCCAGTGAGATGACCAGTGCCGTCCAAAAACCATAAATGCCCATGCCCATATAAAACGCTAACACAATACCAGGCAGTAGCCCACAACCCCAAAATGCGATGATGTGGATTATCATCGGCACGGTGGTTACTTTATAGCCACGCAAGGCATAGCTTGCCACGCATTGCACCGCATCGACCAGCTGAAAGGCGGCGGCATAGAGAATGATGGCGGAGGCGATGGCAATGACTGCCGTGTCCTTGGTGTAGAGTGTTGCCAGCTGTTCTCGCCCGATGACCAAAAAGGCAGCTGTCAAAAATGAGATGGCGACCGCACCTGATAACGCCACGCCACTGCTATAACGGGCAGACTCAGGTTCACGCCGACCCATCGCCATGCCGACCCGCACGGTGCTAGCAACCCCTAAGCTTTGGGGTATCATAAAGATGAGTGAGGTGATGTTGATGGCGATTTGTTGGGCGGCGACGTAGTTTTCGGTGTTGCCGTCCAGCCTTGCGACCAAAAACATGATACAGCTAAATAGGCTCACTTCAATAAAAAATGACAGTCCGATGGGTATGCCAAGTTTGGTGATGTCGCCAAAGAGCTTGATGTCGGGCAGGCTAAATTTGTCCATTAAGCCAAATTCATGAAAATATCTGTCTTTGGCGATGTATATGCCAAGCACGATGGCGTTGAGCCAAAAGACGATGGCGGTTGCCAGTCCACAACCTGCACCGCCTAGGGCGGGCATGCCAAATTTACCATAGACAAAGACGTAGTTTAGGGGAATGTTGGCAAAAAAGCACAGCCAACTGACAATCATGATAACTTTGGGTTTGTTAAGACTGGACGCATAAGCGTGCAAGGTCCGATGTATCATGGCGGCAGGCATGGCAAGTCCGATGAACCACAGATACTCTTTGGTAACGGCAAGGGTGTTGGTGCTTAGATGACCAAAATAATGCTCAAAGGGCAGTATCGCCACCCAAATCAGCACCATGCCAATCACGCCCATGAGCAGTCCATACCACAGCCCTTGCCGTCCCAGCTCGCCAATGTCGCCTGCCTTAGCATCGCCCTTATTGACCACACCATACTGCTGGGCAATCAAGGGATTTAGGGCGGTCATCACCCCAAGTAAAGTGATGTAGATGGTAATAAACAAACTGTTTCCCAATCCGACCGCAGACAAGTCTTCTTTGCTGACACTGCCTGCCATGACCGTATCCACAAAACCCGTCCCAACTTGGGCGATTTGGGATAAGAGCATGGGCAGGGCGAGTGTGGCGAGAGCGACGAACTCTTTTTTATAATCAGCAAAGCTGTGGCGGTTTAGGTTTAGGAGCATGGCAATTTTTCAAAAAAGCGTATTTTACCATAAAACGTTGCGTTGTGGTTTTGCCTTTTTAATGGTGATGTGTTGGCATTAAATAGACGTACTGCGAAATAAAACATGTATACTTACACACCCTGATATTTTCCAAGATTTTAAAATTGCAAAATTCTGTAAAATCGTTATATCGCAGTGGTTTCAATATGTTTTAATCGCAATCATGATTAGGACGTGCCTGCTTTTTATAATACAACTTAAAATTTAGAGTGTTTATGGGGAATATAATGTTTTCCTTGAAAAACGTGCGACCCCCCACTTTTTTAAACAGACTTTTTCATTGCAAATACAAAAGGCGGGCACGCCCTAATTGCAATATAATAGAGATTAAATTTTTTAGTGTTCATTTGTATCAAATTAAGTGTATATGTGTATTTTTGTGATAGGTTGGTTACTATTAATTCTGTGTTTAAATTTATCACTGTCAAAAGATAAAATTTGACAAACGGTTTTATTTTTCTGATAAAAAATATTTCATTAAAAATCAATATTTTATTTGTTTAAATCATTGAAATTTTACCTTATTTTATTGTAAACGTGAAAATATTGCATTTAAGTAGATTAATGTGGTTGTATCATCAATAGACAATTTGTAAAAAAAAGAATAAAATATGTAATAAATTCACATTTTCAAGAGAGCTCCTGTTA
>NZ_MXAP01000023.1 GCF_002027555.1 Moraxella equi | reverse complement strand
AAGTTGAGAGTGGGGTATAATATAATAAGTAGCATGAGTATTTTATTTTTTATGGCAATTTTAATTTAAGTTAATTTTGTTGATATACCCAATCCGCTAAACATGGGTTTGTGAAAATAATCATTACAAGTTATTAAAGGACATGACGTGGTACAGATTCGAGACAGCTTGCCCTTGCTGACAGGCAAAGACTCAGGCGACAGTGCAAGCCTAGCAGCAAGCCTTGTGGCAGACCAATTGCACCCCGATTTTCAGGCACAGCTTCACAGTCAAAAACTCACCACTACCCACGACCACAGCCACGCCACCGACACGCCTGCCAAGATTAGCGAGACCGACATTGACATGGACAAATGGCTATCTAATGTCGCCCAGCGTATCGGCAAAGATGAGCTACTCCTACTCAAAAAAGCCTGCGAGTTCGTCCGCATACAATCCGCCAAACCCCACCACTCTCGCTCAGGAGCGTATGTGACAGGCATTGGCATGGCGGACATTTTGGCATATCTGTTCCAAGATGAAAACGCTCTGGTCGCTGCCATGCTCTATCGCTCGGTACGGCGTGAGCTAATTAGCATGGACTCCATCGCTCATGAGTTCGGGGCAGACATCGCCCATCTCATCGAAGACACGCTTGCCATGGGGCGACTGTCCGAGGCGATAGAGGGCAACAAACGGCTTGAAGATTATTTTGAAAATAACAACCGTGAACAGCTATCGACCATATACAGCATGCTCATTAGCACCACCAATGACGTGCGGGCGGTACTCATCAAACTTGCCGAGCGTACCTTTGCCATGCGTGAGCTGTCCTTTGCCACACCCGACCGCCAAAAACGGGTGGCTCGTGAGGTCATGACCATCTATGCTCCATTGGCTCACCGCTTATCCATCGCCCAGCTAAAATGGGAATTAGAAGACCTGGCTTTTCGCTATCTTGCCCCTGATGAGTACAAACGTATCGCCAGTCTGCTTGCCCAAAAACGTAGCGAGCGTGAACGTTACATCGAAGAAGTCAAGCAAACACTCACCGATGAGCTAAATCGGGTCGGTATCAAATGCGAAGTCTCAGGGCGTGTCAAGCACATCTACTCCATCTATCGCAAGATGATAAAGAAAAACCTATCCTTTGACCAGCTCTATGACATCAGAGCCCTACGGGTACTGGTAAACACCAACGCCGAGTGCTATCACACCCTAGGCGTGGTGCATGGACTGTGGCGACACGTCCCCGAGCAGTTTGATGACTACATCACCAACCCCAAACCCAACGGCTACAAGTCGCTACACACGGTCGTCATCGCCCAAAATCGCACCCTAGAAGTGCAGATTCGCACCTTTGACATGCACTTTGAGGCGGAGCTTGGTAAGGCGTCGCACGTCAATTATAAAGAGGGCTTAAAGGGCAATAAAACGGACGACTATCTCACCGCCAAAATCAGCTCACTAAGACAGCTCTTAGGCGGAGACAAAAGCGAGAGCGACGAGATAGAGCTTGACAACCTTGATAACGTCCAACAAATCTACGTGTTTAGCCGAGACGGGGACATCACCGAACTGCCCAAGGGGGCGACCGTGCTTGACTTTGCCTACCATGTGCATACCGAAGTTGGCAATCGTGCCCAAGGGGCAAGGGTAAACGGGCGTTATGTGCCACTGACTCATCAGCCCAAAACAGGCGACCAAGTGGAGATCATCACCAAATCAAGCCGTGAGCCGAATCGTGACTGGCTTGTCTCATCGCTCGGATACATCCATACCGCTCGTGCCAAAGCCAAACTACGCCAATGGTTTAACAAACAAGACCGTGACAAAAACATCGAAACAGGCAAGACCCTGCTACTGCGTGAGTTAGAGCGACTGAGCGTGGCGGTGTCGGGCGTGGACTTTGGTGTGCTGTGCCGAGAGCTGGACTACAAGGGCGAAGATGAGCTGTATCTTGCCATCACCATGGGCGAGATTGGGGTTAGCCAAATCTCAGGCAAAATCATCAAGGATTTGAACCTAAGTACGCCCAATGTCAGCGAAACGCACATCGAATCCAAACCCCAAACTCGCCCCAACAAATACAAGATTGACGTGCATGGGCTTGACAATGTCGAGATACATCTTGCCAAATGCTGTAACCCTGTACATGGCGAACCCATCACAGGCTTTATTACGCTCATGAATGGGGTCAGTATCCACAGTAGTGACTGCGTGGAGCTGTCACGGCTCGCCCAAAAAGAGCCAGAGCGGGTCGTCTGTGCCGACTGGCAAGCGGAGTTTGGGCGGTATCAGCCTGTCTGTGTGGTCGTGGACACTCACGCCACAAGCGGACTGCTGCGGGATTTGTTTAATGTCATCGACCGTGAGAAAGTCAATATCCAACGTGCCGAGACAGTCTTTGATGACGGCATGGACGCTCAGATGAAATTCTTTGTGGAAGTGGCAGGCATTGAGCATTTATCTCGCCTGCTTGCCAAAATCGAACAACAGCCAAGCGTGGTCAAAGCAAGGCGCAGTGTGGGCTAGGATTTAAAAACGCCAAAACAAAAACGGTTCAGAATGAACCGCTTTTTATGGTTGTCAGGCTGTCTATTTGGCGTGCTTGATACACTCTGTGGCATACGGCACCGCGTCGAGTCGCCCTTCTTCTATCTCTTCACCGCACTCACTGCATTCGCCATACAAGTCGTTTTCAATGCAAGATAAAGCGACATTGACTTTGGCAAGGTTGTCTTGGGCTTCGATGAGCAAATTTTTACGCATGTCATTTTCTTGGGCGGCGACAGCTTGGTCGTCCCAATGTTGTCCTAGCTCATCTTGGGGGTTTTCTAGGTGATTAGTGATTTTGTCAATGCGGTATTCATACTCTGCTTTTAGGGCAAGCAAATCGGCTTTGTGTTTGTTGATGTCCATGATAACTCCTAATGGCTAATAAAATAAAGGATTTAAATATAGATTAGCATAAATTTAGAGTGTTGGGTAGCGATATTTTTAGCCCCCTGACAAATAGCCATTTTTTATTAAGTTTGCTACAATACCCCAAATTTTTATTGACACCACACCATGAAAACCGATTTTGACACCCGCTCCATTGCCGAATTTACCGAATCCGCCTACCTAAATTACGCCATGTACGTCATCATGGACAGAGCCTTACCGCACATCGCTGACGGCTTAAAGCCCGTTCAACGCCGTATCATCTACGCCATGAATGAGTTAGGACTTCGCCACACCGCCAAACCCAAAAAGTCCGCCCGCACCGTGGGCGACGTGCTTGGCAAATACCACCCGCATGGCGACACAGCGTGCTATGAAGCCATGGTGCTTATGGCACAGCCGTTTAGCTACCGTTATCCGCTTGTCATGGGGCAAGGCAACTGGGGCAGTCCTGACGACCCCAAATCCTTTGCCGCCATGCGATACACCGAAGCCAAGATGAGCAATTACGCCAGCACCCTGTTGTCCGAGCTTGGCGAAGGTACGGTGGATTTTATCCCCAACTTTGACGGCACGATGAGCGAGCCTGCCACGCTCCCTGCCCGCCTGCCAAACATCTTGCTAAACGGCACCACAGGCATAGCCGTGGGTATGGCGACCGACATTCCGCCCCACAATCTCACCGAGACCGTCAAGGCGTGTATCAAACTCCTAAAAAACCCTACCATCACCACAGCCGAGCTATGCAAAACGGTACTTGCCCCTGATTTGCCGACATCTGCCGAGATTATCACACCAAAAGATGAGCTTGTCAAAATGTACGAAACAGGGCGTGGCAATTACAAAATGCGAGCGACTTATCATATTGACAAGCAAGACAAAAATACCGTCATCATAGACGCTTTGCCCTATCAGGTCTCAGGCTCAAAAATCATTGAACAGATTGCCAAACTCATGACCGACAAAAAACTGCCGTGGGTCAATGACATCACAGACGAATCCGACCACGAGAACGCTTGTCGTATTGTCATTGAATTTAAGCGGGGTAAGGTTGAGATTGACAAAATCATGGCTCATCTGTTTGCCACGACCGACCTAGAAACGTCCTATCGGGTCAATATGAATATGATTGGGCTAAATGGCAAACCTGAGGTCAAAAATTTAAAACAAATCCTATCCGAATGGCTCTCATCACGCCGTGCGGTGGTGCTAAGACGACTCCAAAACCGCCTGGACAAGATTGACAAACGCTTGCACATCTTGGCAGGTTTGCTCATTGCCTATTTGCACATTGATGAAGTCATTGCCATCATTCGCACCGAAGACGACCCCAAGGCGGTCTTGATGAGCCGCTATGGGCTGTCTGACACCCAAGCGGACGCCATTCTTGACATCAAACTTCGCCAATTAGCCAAACTAGAAGAAATTGAGCTAAATGCCGAGCGAGACGAACTACAAAAAGAGCGAGCCATCATCGCCGAGCAAATAAATAACCCCGACAGCCTAACAAGCCTACTCATAGACGAGCTAACCTTTGACATGAAAACACATGGCGATAAACGCAAATCGCCCGTCGTGGAGCGTGAAGAATCTGTCGCTGTCAAAGCGTCCGAGCTGACCCCGAGCGAGAGCGTAACCGTCATCATCTCAAAAGCAGGCTGGATTCGCATGGCAAAAGGGCACGAGATTGACCCTGTCGCCCTAAACTTTCGTACAGGCGATGAGTACGCCACGCACGCCCTTGGCAAGACGGGTGAGCGACTTATCGTCCTTGATAACATGGGGCGTAGCTATGGGCTAGACACGGCAAGTCTGCCGTCCGCTCGTGGGCAGGGCGAGCCGATTAGCAGTATGCTCAACTTGGCAAATGGCGTAAAAATTGAGCAAGCCCTATTTGAACAATGCCCCATTATCCTAGCCAGCAGTCAAGGCTACGGCTTTATCACCGACACCAAAGGGCTAGACACCGCCCAAAAAGCAGGTAAAGCGGTGGTCAATCTGGGGGATGCGACCCTGTTGCCATTTGCCCCTGTGGGCAACGCCACGCACATTGCGGTGGTAAGTAGTGGCGGAAATCTGCTCATCTTTAACCGTGATGAATTGCCCGTACTGGCAAAGGGCAAGGGCAACAAACTCATGAGCCTAAAAGACAACGAAACGCTGGTGGCGGTGTGTGCCTTAGCCGATACGGACAATCTTATCATTCGCACCAATAAATGCACGCTCACCCTAAAACCTGCCGACTGGGCAAGCTATCGGGGCAAACGTGCGGGGCGTGGCGGAGCATTGCCAAAAGGGTTTTTGAGCGTGGTGGGGATAGGCGTGGAGCGTGTGGAAAAAACGGAAAAGGTGGAGAATTAGGTGTTTTGTGGGGTATGTATCACGCACTTTTAAATGAAAAAATGGGTGTGTGGTACGCACCCTATGCCCAACTGAACAATCTTGGAAAATACCATGAAATTTAGCATTATTCGTTGCCTTATCGCTCTTATTTATATTCTATTTATGATAAAAATACTGGCGGAAGGCAATATTCGAAATGGCACAGCTATTGTTTTATCCATTATAAATACAATGCTAGTACTCATCGCTATTTTAAATACCGATATTATCCTGCCCAAGCAATTACGCCACTTCATCAATTGGGTATATTTGGTAGGGCGTGGCGAATGATATTTGCAGGGCTTGCGATGTTATGGGGTGGGATTTTCTTTGTTGGGTTGATTTATAGGTTTATCATGGACAAATCTATAAATGCAGGGCAGTTATTGGCAGTTAGTATTTTTGTTTTTGTGGGCTACGCAGGATTTAGAATGCTAACAGCAAAATAATGCCAAAACAGCGTACAAACCACTTCAAAATAACAAAAAATCCAACATGGCGTTGGTTTTTAGCCCAGTCATAGATACACACCACACACCGCCCAAATCCATGCCCATTCATTGCATTTTTCAAATAATCACGATAAAATAAAGAAAAACCCACGAAAAAGGAGCTGTCATGAGCGGTAATTTTAACATGAGCTTTGACCCTAAGGTAAGACAAGAATTTGCCGATGTGTTATCAGGCTATGGCTTGACCGTTCCCCAAGCCTTCAAACTCTTTGCTAATGTAAGTCATCAAAACCAAAACCGTGCCTTTATCCTTTGATTGGCAAGCAAATGATGAACTTTGCGAGCAGGTGCTGGTTGCCCTAAATGCCAACGAGCGAGAAAAACAGGCAGGCAAATCGGTGCGTTATGCCGATTTTGATGAGATGATGACGGATTTGGCAAATAAGCGATAATCATCAAAAGCCACGAGAGATTGAGATTTTCTCATCATTTAAACGGTGTGCCAAAAAGCATTATCTACACCTTATCAGTGGCGAATGGGCAGAAGTATCAACTGTCTCATTCATCGCACGCCCCTACCGCCCAAATATAAAGACCATGCCCTAACAGGCAATCTAAAAGCATATCGTGATTGCCACGTCAAAAATGATTTGGTATTGCTTTATAAGATATCGGACGATGATAAGGTGTTAGAGCTACATTATTTGGACACGCATTCGGAAGTTTTTAAAAACGCTGATAAATAACCCATGAAAAAATTCTACCTAATCCGCCACGCCCAATCCGAATCCAACGCAGGACACGCCATTCGTCCAAACCATAAGATTGCCATTACCAAGCTCGGGCAAAACCAAGCGACAGACGTGGCGGACTGGCTTATCACACACGTCCCCATGCCTGACAAGGTTTTTGTGTCGTCCTATATCCGCACGCACCAGACGGCACAGCCTTATTTGGATAGGACGGGCATGACCCCTATACAGATTGATGATTTAAGAGAGTTTAATTACCTAGATTATGAGCATATCAAGGATTTGACATTGCCCCAAATCGTCAACATGGCGGACGACTACTGGGCAAATAATGACAAAATCCACACCGACAGCCCCACAACCGATAATTTTGCGAACCTTGCAGAGCGTGTCAAGGCGGTGCGTGATGCGTTTGATGCCTTGCCAGACGGCACTTATGTAGTCTTTACGCATGGTATGTGGCTAGGTATGCTCATGTGGCAATTGATGCTTGGCTATCATGGGGGCGAGTGTCCACGCCTGTTTAAT
This sequence comes from Moraxella equi, assembly GCF_002027555.1. Lineage (GTDB taxonomy): Bacteria > Pseudomonadota > Gammaproteobacteria > Pseudomonadales > Moraxellaceae > Moraxella > Moraxella equi. Next base: position 29,056 of record NZ_MXAP01000023.1, on the reverse strand, counting down.
ATGATAAAATTTAGAGAATTTGAGCTTGCCGTCCGCCCCAAAAACTGTGAAGTTTATCTGATGATAAGCGATGACGGACACAGCACAATAAGCAAGGTGAGAGTTAGGGGTGATGATTGATGTTGAATTTGTAAGAAAATACTGACAAAACTTTGCGATTTTTGCGTATTTTCTTATGGTTGCCGTTTTGGCATAATACACTCATCAGCAAGGAGAGGGTACACGGACATACCAACACGGATGAACGCTGATATTATGGATAGAAGTTATGGACACACGGAGTAACATCTCCTATACAGCAAAACCGCAAATGTTTATTTGCGGTTTTGCTGTTTTTTGGCTAAAAGTTATTTGGTTGGGTTGTCTTGGGGTTATCACCATGGCTTGTCTTGATAAATGGACTGATGATACACTCTACAAAATGAAAAAGTGCTACGGTTTTTCGTTCGTGGTGAGCTAAGTCGAACCATAACGGAAACTGACCCGCAGGCAAGCTTGTGGCAAAAGTTTTTCGTAGTAAAATTCAATTTTGTTAGCTTTACATATATAAATAGCGTTTCACGTGAAACATCATCGCCAAGCCAAACCTTTTAGCTGTGCTTTTTTGGGCAAAAATGCTATAATAACCCACATTTTTCAAAGAATTAGGCGTATGCCAAAGGATTTTTATGAGCGAGCAACTTCCTACCAACAACTACAATGCCAGTAGTGTGCGAGTTTTGCGTGGACTAGAAGCGGTGCGAGTCCGCCCTGGTATGTACATTGGCGACACCGATGACGGCTCAGGGCTACATCACATGGTGTTTGAGGTGGTGGATAACGCCATTGACGAGGCACTCGCTGGGCATTGCGATGAAGTGCTGGTTACCATTCATGCCGATGAGTCAGTGTCGGTGGCGGACAACGGACGGGGCATTCCTGTGGACATTCACCCCGAGGAGGGCGTGTCGGCAGCCGAGGTTATCATGACGGTGCTACACGCTGGCGGTAAATTTGACGACAACAACTACAAAGTCTCAGGCGGTCTGCATGGCGTGGGCGTGTCAGTGGTCAATGCGTTGTCTAAGAAACTTACGCTTACCATCTGGCGAGGCGGCTATGCCCACACCCAAGACTACACAGATGGTGTGCCTGATTTTCCCCTAAAACGCCTTGACAAAACCGACAAAAAAGGCACCGAAGTTCGCTTTTATCCAAGCGATGAGATTTTTACGGGGACGATTTTTGATTATGACATTCTTGCCAAACGCTTGCGTGAACTCTCCTTTTTAAACTCAGGCGTGCGTATCGTCTTAACCGATGAGCGAGACGGCACACAACATATTTTTGAGCATAAAGGCGGACTTGGCGAATTTGTCAGCTACATCAATGACGGCAAACAAACCCTAAACGACATTTTTCATTTTACTGCCCAAAGTACGGACGGCATTGGCGTGGAAGTCGCCTTGCAGTGGTCGGACAGTTATAACGAAAAGGTACTTTGTTTTACCAACAACATTCCCCAACGAGACGGTGGCACGCACTTATCAGGCTTTCGCTCGGCTCTGACTCGTTGTCTAAACGCCTATATGGATAGCGAAAACATCGGCAAAAAAGAAAAAGTGGCGGTAACGGGCGATGACGCTCGTGAGGGGCTTGTGGCGATTGTGTCGGTCAAAGTGCCAGACCCCAAATTTAGCTCACAGACCAAAGATAAACTCGTCTCCAGTGAAGTCAAATCCGCCGTTGAAACGGTCATGCACGAAAAGCTGTCCGAGTTTTTGCTTGAAAATCCAGCGTCTGCCAAAGCAATCGCAGGTAAAATCCTAGACGCTGCCCGAGCAAGAGAAGCTGCCCGCAAAGCCCGTGAGATGACCCGCCGTAAGACCACGCTAGACATCGCAGGACTCCCCGGTAAACTTGCTGATTGCCAAGAAAAAGACCCTGCCTTATCCGAGCTGTACCTTGTGGAAGGGGATAGTGCAGGCGGGTCTGCCAAGCAGGGGCGTAGCCGAAAAACGCAAGCCATTTTGCCCTTAAAAGGTAAGATTTTGAATGTCGAGCGAGCTCGTTTTGATAAGATGCTCTCCTCCGCCGAAGTGGGGACGCTCATCACGGCACTCGGCACAGGCATTGGCAAAGATGAGTATAACCCCGACAAGCTCCGCTACCACAAAATCATCATCATGACGGACGCTGACGTGGACGGCTCGCACATTCGCACGCTACTGCTCACGTTCTTTTTCCGTCAAACGCCAGAGCTTATCGAGCGTGGGCATATCTACATCGCCCAGCCCCCACTTTATAAGGTCAAAAAGGGCAAGCAAGAGCTGTACCTAAAAGACAATGACGCTCTAAAATCCTATCTGCTCTCGTCCACGATTGACGACAATCAACTGTTTTTGAGCAAAGACACCCCTGCCATTCGTGGGGAGGCGTTGGAGAGTCTATTAAACGATTATAGCCTTGCTCAAAATACCAAAAACCGCCTAAGCCAAAAATATCCAGAGAGCCTGATTGACGCCCTAACCTTTGTGCCAAAGCTAGAAAATGAGATGCTAAAAGACAAAGTGGCATTGCGGACATGGGCGGACAAATTGCTAAACGTGCTAAATGACAAAGCAAGCGAGCTGTCGCCACAGGTGAACCTAGAACCTGTGGGCGGTGCGGACGCTGAGACCGCCCAAACATTTTTGCCAAAAATCACAATCTTTGTACATAAACTGCCCCAGCATTATACGCTTGACCCCTTATTTGTCAATTCGGGCGAATATGCCAAATTATTAAAATTATCAAGTACTTGGAACACGCTACTGACCGATGAGAGCTTTATCAGACGGGGTGATAAGGATTTTGCGGTCAAAGATTTTGACCATTTGTGGGAGCAGTTTATGGCGGAGGCTCGCCGTGGGCTTGCCATTCAGCGTTATAAGGGTTTGGGCGAGATGAATGCCGACCAGCTTTGGGAGACGACCATGGACCCCGAAAACCGCAATATGCTCAAAATCACAATAGAAGATGCCATTGAAGCTGACCGCCTGTTTAACTGCTTAATGGGCGATGAGGTTGAGCCAAGACGGGTGTTTATTGAAGAAAATGCGTTGAATGCAGATATTGATACCTAGGGCGTGTTAAACATTGATAACATTTTTTATGAATAGATAAAAACTTAAAGACCACAATCAATTTTTGCATGAAAAATGGCTATCCGACCACTTAATTTTTTAAAAATTAAGTAAAATCTTAAAAGTTTATCAAGTCAAGTGGTCGGATTGTTTTTCATTGCAAAATATCAAGGTTCAACACACCCTGATGACTGCTTGAAATTTGCTTGTTTTGATGGTTTTTATTTTCAAAAACCGTAGGGGCGAATCACATTCGCCCTTTTTGTAAATTGATGATAACACACCTAAATTTATCAAACAAAATACCAAGGACAAATCATGAACACCTACCGCCTAAAAATATCCTTAGTAGAACCGCATTACCCCATTAATGAGTTGCACCGCATTGTCGAAGTGTCGGGCAATATCCGCTTTGATGAATTGCACCAAGAGATATTTCGCCTATTTGAACGCCATGACGAACATCTGTGGCAGTTTTTTATCGCTCGGGGCAAAATGGACAGCTTTAATAAGCTGTTTAATGATTGTCATGAACACGTTCTACTGAATGGCAGTTGGCAGTTGGATGATGACTTATTTGTCAGCGAAAACAAAATCTACCCCACATCAACCACGCTAGATGAGCTAAATTTAGCCGAAAAAGAATACATCTATTATTGGTTTGATTTTGGTGATGATTGGCTGCACCGCATTCGCATTGAAAAAATCACCCAAAGCAATGACGCTGACGGCTATCACTTTGCCGTCATCAAAGCCGTGGGCGAGATGCCGCCCCAATATGCCGATGAGTCTGATGAGTTTTCAGATACACCCTTTGACCCAAATAACATCAGCCCCGAGCTGGATTTTGAGCTGTCCTTGTTGTCCGCCATGATGCTTATCGTGGGCGACCCGACCAATCCCACACGCTTTGGCGATTTGGTGGAAGCAGGCATTGCCGATGAGATGCTAAAAAGAGAGCTTATCAAGCCTTGCGTAAGTCTCACGCACAGAGTGCAACTGACCGCCAAGGGCGAGAGCGAGCTTGTGCGGGCGATGGAGATGCTTGGGATCTGATTTTGATATTTGGCATTTCGCATAGGAATACACCATGACAACCGCACCGTTTGCCATCGACTGGCACGCCCTAATAGACCCCAAGCTTGACAACTTTATCGCCACAGGCACCATGATGCTTGATGATGTCTTTCATGCCACCGACTTGACCGCCTTACAAGCTGAGAGCGGATTTATAGAATACAGGCAAGCTCATCTGACCCACGGCGAGCGAGAGAGTGCCATTCGTGGCGACAGCATTCGCTGGATTGATGAGTCCTGCCCTGTGGGGCTGGCATATCTTGGGGCGATTGACGAGCTTGGGCGGTATTTTAACGCCACACTATACACAGGCATTCGCTCATCAGAAGCTCATTATGCACGCTATCCATCAGGCTTTGGCTATAAATGGCACTCGGACAACCCCAAAGGGCGAGATGAGCGGGTCATCTCTGCGGTGTTTTATTTAAATGACAACTGGATAGCGGACAATGGCGGTGCAATAACGGTGGTGGATAAAACAGGGGAAACTATCCAGCTTTTACCACAACTCAACCGCCTTGTGGTGTTTGATAGCAATCTGTTACACCAAGTGGAAATTACCAACCGAACACGGTTTTCTATTGCAACGTGGTTAAGACGTGATAACAGAGTTCTATAATGACAGATTAAAAAAATTATCAATCAATCTCATCAAATTTTAATTCATAAATTAGGTAATGGAAATTTAAAAGCCTATGAAATTTAAAAGCCTATAATGAAGCATCCTTTAATTAGGATTTGCTTATATTTATGACGGACACACAGGTGAGATTGTTGCCTATGTATGGGGCAGACGAAACCTTGCTACTGCCAAACAGTTAAGGTCAAAATTGATGAGTTTAGGTATAAGTTTTAACAAAATTGCTTGTGATGATTGGGATGGCTTTCTTGTTGCTTTTAAGCACTCTATCAAACAAGTGGGCAAACGCCTTACCGTCGGTATTGAAGGTAATAACACAAGGCTTAGAACCTTTGCTAGGCGAGCATTTAGAAAAAACGTGTTGTTTCTCTAAAAACCTAAGCAATCATCTTAAAGCATTTGACTTGGTGTTTCATTATATCAACCATGGGTGGGTGTAGCATACTTTTTGGACTGCTAGAAAGTTTTCTAAAATTATTGACATCATGCTAACCGCTCGTTATAATGAATTTTCTAAATTAACCAAAGAATTAATAAGGAGGTAGCCATGCTAGGCCGTTCACACAACTAAATTAATAGACAAACACCAGTTTGTGTAGTTAAGAAGCTTACCACTTACTTTACTATTTTTAAAATTTTAAAAATGGGTGGTAAGCTTTATTAATTTTAAAGGAATAATTCATGTACTATACATCAAAACAAATTAGCTTTGGAATATTAGATGATAAAAATTATGTTATATCATCTGGTAGTAAACAGGAATTAACTGCTGACATTAAGTTTTTTGATAAGTTGGTTGATTTGTGTGATTTTTGTCTAGATGGCAAAAAAGAAATCGATATCATAAACTTCATGAAAGCCAATGAAATTGATGAATATTGTTTACAGTACCTACTAAACAACAGATATATTTTACCTAAAAAAATTGATTTTAGTGATAGATATAGCAGGAACCATCTTTATTATGAAACCTTAGGTTATGATAGTGATTTAGTGCAAAAAGCAATATCTAGATCGCATATAGTATGTGTGGGTGCTGGGGGCATTGGCAATATTATATCTTATCTAACTGCAAGCCTTGGGGTTCAAAAAATAACTTTGGTTGATGATGATATAATAGAAAAAACCAATCTAAATAGGCAGTTTTTTTTAGAGAATGCGATATTGGTTGCAAAAAAGTCGATATAATAAAAAGAGAATTGGAAAACATAAATAAAAATCTAATCATAAATATTATATCTCACAAAATTTCACAAGAAATTTTAGAAAGCATTGAAAATATTGACTTGATAATTAGTTCGGCAGATGATGACTATTGCCTATCTTTGATGAATGAGTATTGTTGTCATAAAAAAATACCAATGGTTGGGGTGGGATATATTAATGATATTTCTACAATTGGACCATTTTATATTCCAGAACTCACATCTTGCTTGTATTGTAATAAGGATATTTATTTGGAAAGAACCAATTATGATGAAAAAGTTATTAGGATTAATAATGCCTATAAGGCTCCATCAACCATAGTAAATAATTTTTTTGCAGGAGCAATGATTTCATCAGAAATCATTAAATTCTTCGCTAAAGATTATGATGGTATGCTAAGTATTAATAATATTATTGGCATACATAATAAAACTTTTTTATTAGAAAAAATAAAAATAGAGAAATCCCCTAACTGTATTTATTGTGGCGGTGAATATCATGTATAAATACAAAAGATTAATTTTAAGCGAAGTATCCGTATCTTCGACCAGAATGCTCATCGGTGCATCTTCAACTATCTATATGATCATCAGTGGTTTGAGCTTGTATCAAGTTGGTATAATAAAGAGTTTTCAAGCCTTGATTATATTAGCCTTGGGGTTTATTGTAGGTCTAATATCCGACAGAATGGATAGAAAGTACCTTTATGTGTTGGCTGTATTCTTTTCTTTTATTTGGCTCTTATTAAGCTATATGGCGGGCAATAGCAATGGTAATAGTTTTGAATTGTTTTTTTTGGCAGAATTATTTAATGCGTTGTCGTTATGTGTCTTTCAAAATAATAATCATGGATACCTTGTAGATACTTATAATAGCCAATTTGATGATAATGATACTAAGAAGATTTTTGGAAAAAAGTCCTATCTTGAATTCTTATTCATGTCGATTGCATCTTTGATTGGTGGCGTGTTGTACCAGATCTTGAAGAGTGATTTATTTTTACTAACTTCAATCATGATGTTTATAGTTTTTATGTTAGGTACGTTTTATTTGCCTAATTGCAAAACAGCAATTGAGAATAACCCTTCATCAAAGATTTTTGATAAAAAATCTTTTGCCTTAATTTTTGAAAAATTTGAATTTTATAAAAAAAGTATATTTCTTTTTTTAATATTTAGTCTCTATTTTCAGATAATTATTCAATATTGGCAGATTATCATTGATATCTTTGATATGGTTAAGAGTAATGAATCTATATTAGGTTTGGTTTTATTTTTAATGATGTTAGTACAGTCTTTTTCTGGAAAAATTCTAGAAAAATATAACGTGTTTTCTGATTTTTATATTTTATCAATATTTTTCTTAGGATTGCTTTTTTGTATTATTTCTCTACAAATACGAGGATATTTAGGGTTGGTTCTATTTGTATTAGGCATATGTGCAAATATTTTCTCCATCAGATATTTAGTTACAGCCACCAATTCAAAAATACACGCCAATATTCCATCTTGTATTAGGGCTAAGTATGATATGGTTTTAAATACTGTTTTAAGATTACACAATGTGATATACTAGGGCGTGCCTGCCCTTTATAACACTATTTACAATATAGAAATATTTTATAAATAAACTAATCGTTTTTGCATGAAAAATGGCTAAATCTTGTTTTTTATCGTCAAAAGCTCGTTTGATAGAACGACTATCAAACTTTGCTTTTTCCTTGAAAAACGTGCGATTTCCCCTATTTTTCATTGCAAATACAAAAGGCAGGCACGCCCTAATCACTCAAAAGAGTTTGTAAAAGACCACAACCACATCAACGGCATTGAAAATTTCTGGTCGCAAGCCAAACGAATACTTAAAAAATACAACGGAATTAACAAGAAATACTTTCATCTCTTTATGAAAGAGTGTGAGTTTCGTTTTAATTATGGTTTACCATCTCATCAGCTTGAAGTATTGAGAAAATGGTGTGAGGTTTAAGATTTATCTACCACAGTCCCAAAATTAAAGTTGAGTACTTTAAGGAACTCCCATGACCCCCACCTTATTCCTTTCTACCGCCCTTTTAAAAGAGCCGTCCATTACCCCCCATGATTTTGACTGCCAAAATATCTTGGCAGAGTTTTTAGGGAAATTGGGCTTTGACTGTGAATTTTTGTATTTTGGCGACCCAAATGACAACGGCAAAAACGCCCAAATCAGAAACCTATACGCCAAGAAAAAAGGAAGCGACCCCACCGCCCCCCACCTATGCTTTGCAGGGCATACCGATGTCGTGCCTGTGGGCGATGAGAGCCTATGGATGTATCCGCCTTTTTCGGCAACTGTCGCTGACGGCTATCTGTGGGGGCGTGGGGCGTCTGATATGAAAACCGCCATTGCCTGCTTTTGTGTGGCGTGCGATGAGTTTGTGAGGACCTGCCCCGACCACAAGGGCGATATTTCGCTACTTATCACCGCAGACGAAGAAGGCGTGGCGATTAACGGCACGCACAAGGTGGTATTGGAGCTTGCCAAACGGGGTGAGCGTATGGATTTTTGTCTGGTGGGCGAGCCGTCTAGCACGGCAACACTTGGCGATGTCATCAAAAACGGCAGACGTGGCTCACTAAACGCACGCCTGACCGTAACGGGCAAACAAGGACACATCGCCTATCCACATCTGGCGGTCAATCCCATGCACGAGCTTGCCCCCGCCCTTGCCGAGCTTGTGGCATGCGAGTGGGACAATGGCAACGACTATTTTCCTGCCACCAGTATGCAAATCTCCAACATAAACGGCGGTACAGGGGCGACCAACGTCATACCCAATAGCGTGGAGGTGCTGTTTAACTTTCGCTTTTGCACCGAGAACACCGCCGAGAGCTTACAGGCAAAAACTCACGCCATTTTGGATAAGCATTTTGGGAGTTCAAAGGCAAATTATACGATTGAATGGAATTTATCAGGCGAGCCGTTTTTGACCCCAAAAGGCGAGTTTGTGGATGCGGTGGTGTCCGCCATCAAGGACGTTACAGGCACGGACAGTAAGCTGTCCACCTCGGGCGGGACATCGGATGGGCGGTTTATCGCTCCGATTATGAACGCCCAAGTGGTTGAGCTTGGCGTACTAAATGACACCATTCATCAGATAGATGAAAGGGTTAGTGTTGATGATTTGGAGAAATTGACCCAAATTTATGGGCAGATTTTGGAAAGGCTGATTGCGTAAGAAACCCATATAAAAAGGGCGAGTGATTCGCCCTTTTTGTTGTACTAATTTTCCCAATTTAAAAACCCACATCACTCAAACGACCAATGGCGGGCTTGCCAGTTGCCAAGAGCGTCTTTGGTTGAGTAGCCTTTGACATATGGCTTTACCGCACGCACGTTCACTTGATAATACACCCACACATTTGGCACATCTTTATCCAAAATCGCTTCAAGCTCATGATACACCTTGGCACGCTCTTCGGGGCTGTTGGCGGTGTAGGCGGTTTTTAGTAGGTTGTCATATTCGGCACTAGAATACGCCCCATAGTTGCCCGAGCCTTTGGTTTTCATGACGTTTAGGAACGTAGCAGGGTCGTTGTAGTCGCCACACCATGCCGCACGAGCCATTTGGTGTTCGTGGTTACGGCGAGTGGCAAGGTAGGATTTCCACTCTTGGTTGTGTAGCTCAATCTTGATGGTGTCGCCAAGGGCTTCTTGCCATAAGGACTGAGCCGCCACCGCCACTTTTTTGTGGTTTTCGCTGGTGTTGTAGAGTAGCTCAAACTTCAACGGGTTTTGCTCGTTGTAGCCTGCTTCTGCCAGCAGTTTTTTGGCTTCGGCAATGCGAGCGGTTTTGTCAAGTTTTTGCCAATCTGGGGTGTAGTTGGGGTTATTGGCGGTAACTTTTGGGGTCATCTGATAGGCAGGGGTCTCGCCACGAGCCGCCACTTTTTCGGCAATCAGCTCTCTATCTAAAGCCAAGGTCATCGCACGGCGAACACGCACGTCATCAAAGGGCGGTTTCTTGACGTTCATTTCATAATAATATGAGCAAAACGATGGCGATGTTTTGACTTCATTTTTGTCAGCTTTAGCAAGAATGTCGCTTGGAATGTCGGTATAAGTCACATCAATCTCGCCTGCCTGATAACGAGTGTAGTCCGTCTGCCCAGAATCAATCGGCAGTAGCACAAGGTTTGGGATAGCGACTTTGTCGGCATCATAATAATGGGGGTTTTTGGCAAGGAAGATTTTTTCACCCATGACACGCTCTTTGATGATATATGGACCGTTTACCACGATGTTTTCGATTTTTGACCAGTCATCGCCCAATTTCTCTACCACATTTTTGGGAACAGGTCGCATGGCGGTGTAGGTGAGCATGTCAGGCAAAAACGCCACAGGCTCGGATAGGGTAATCTCAACGGTCTTATCATCAATGGCTTTCACGCCAAGCTCGGTGGGGGCTTTTTTGCCTTCGATGATGTCGTTTGCATTCAAAAACTTAGCATCCGCCACATAGTTGGCAAAGTTGGCAGCCGTCTTTGGGTCAACCATACGCTGAAAACTAAACACAAAGTCATGGGCGGTAATCGGCTCGCCATTTGACCATTTGGCATCACGCAACTTGAACGTCCACACCTTGTTGTCGGCACTCTCCCAGCTTTCGGCAATGGCAGGTTCAAGATTGCCATCAGCATCTGTACTAACTAGCCCCACAAACTGCTGACGAGCAAGTCCAGACTCAGGCACGCCCCCTGTTTTGTGCGGGTCAAGCGAACCGACTTCGGCACCGTTATTGATAACCAGCATATCACGGTCGGATTTTGGGGTGGTGGTGTCCGCCTTGGTCTCGCTCGTCTTGTCGGCAGTGTCGCCTGTTTGAGCTTGGTTTTGGGGCTGACTGCACGCCCCAAAAAACAGCGGTAAGCACACAGGCAGGGCAAGGGCTAGGGATTTTTTGGAAAATTTAAAGGATTGGCTTGTCATGTCAGCTCCATCGTGATTTGTGATATGTCTTGATGTGTCCTATTATCAGGGCTTTTTATGCAAAGCCTAAATTCCATTATGGCATATACCTCTATCATTTTGGCATATAAAATGGCTTAGCTCATCATACCCTATCAGACACGAAAAGCCATGCACTCACACACCCACCATCTGATACACGTCATACGCTGACACTTCATAGGGATGAGCCGATTTGTAGGCACGCACCACGTCCATGAGCCTGTCATCAGGGACGATGGTCTCAACCCGCCACTCGGGGACGTACTCTATTTTGTCAATCTGACCAATGGCAGGGCTTGCCCCTTTTAAAGGTTTAAATTGTCCCACACCAAGCACTTGCCACGAACAATGGCTGTATCCATCAAACCGCCCTGCCCCTGCGTTAAATAGGGCGGTTTTGACATTTTCTAGGTCGGACTCAGGGATGTAGGCGATGAATTTGTGCATTTTTACTATCCAACTTTAAAAGGTATCAACAGGCATGAAAAGTACGCCCCCACAAATGAATTTCTTTAAAATTTAGCATTGGTGCAAATTGGGGTAAATATCATAAAAAAACAAGGGCGATAACCGCCCTTGCTCACACCCATCAATCAAGCGGTACGCCAATACGTTTTGCCACTTCTTCATAACCTTCAACGACATCGCCTAAACCTTGACGGAAACGGTCTTTATCAAGTTTTTTCTTGGTTTCTTTATCCCACAAGCGGCAGCCATCTGGCGAGAACTCATCGCCCAACACCACACGCCCATGAAACAGTCCAAATTCTAATTTAAAATCCACCAGCATAAGACCCGCTTCATCAAAAATCTGACTTAGCACGTCATTGACCTTGTGAGTCAGCACACTCATCTGCTCCAACTCGTCTGCGGTGGCATAACCTAAGGCAATGGCGGTACTTGGGGCAAGCATGGGGTCGCCCAATTTGTCATCTTTATAAAACAGCTCAAAGGTCGGTGGCATAAGTGGCAAGCCCTCAGCAAGCCCCAAACGCTTGGCAATACCGCCAGCTGCATAGTTACGCACCACGCATTCTACGGGTATCATTTTTAGGCGTTTGACCAGCACTTCATCGTCTGACAATTCACGCTCAAAATGCGTCTCGATGCCAGCGTCTGCCAGTTTGCTCATGATAAAGCTGTTAAAGCGGTTATTTACTCTGCCTTTGCGGTCAAGCTGGGCGATTTTTTCGCCATTAAAGGCGGATGCATCGTTACGAAAATGCAAAATCAGATAATCAGGATTGTCCGTTTCATAGACAGATTTGGCTTTGCCAGTATAAATTAGGGCTTGCTTTTGCATGGGTTTCTCCGTTTTGTGGCGGTTTACACAATAAATTTACATGATAAGATTTATAAAACAAAAAGACACGAACAACAACGCTCGTGCCAAACCATCATCTCACCTGTGGCGGTCTGGGTAGCTCGTACTGCTTGCCCGACTCGTTGGTCGATGGGGTAATCTCGCCTGCCACCTCTGGCACATCATATAGGGGGATAAATGGGGCGGACGCTTGGTTGGCGGGCAGGCGGATGGGGTCTAGCTTGGTAGCGTGGACATAGTCCAGACTGCTGTTATCACGCTTGCCCAGCACGTCTTTGATGCTTTGACAGCCCGTCAGTAGCACCACACTCATCATGGCAAGGGCGGTTAATTTTAGCGTTGTTTTTAGCACTGTCATGTTATTCTCACTTATTCTTACTGTTAAATCAAATTGGCTTTTTGTAGTGCCTGGTCAATGATGGGTTGATTGCCTGCTGACAGCCACACCAAAGGCAAACGAATGCCCGTGTCAATCATGCCCATCTTGTGTAGGGCATATTTGGCAGGTTGGGGGCTAGATTCACAAAACAGCTCTTTGTGCAAATGCTCAATGCCTTGGTTGATGGTACTTGCTTCATCAAACTTACCTGCCAAAGCTAAGCTAAAAATCTCGCTCATGGCTTTGGGGGCGACATTGGACGTTACTGAGATGTTGCCCTTTGCCCCGAATTTCATGAGTTCTAGGGCGGTTGGGTCATCGCCTGATAGCACCACAAGACGCTCGCCCACACGCTCGATGAGCGACTTACCACGCTCCAAATCGCCCGTGGCATCTTTGATGGCGACAATGTTAGGGATGTCGGCAAGGCGTGCTACGGTGTCCTCCGCCATGTCCACGACCGTGCGGCCAGGGACGTTATAGAGAATCTGGGGAATGTCCACCGCCTCGGCAATGGTCTTATAATGCTGATACATGCCCTCTTGGGTGGGCTTATTATAATACGGCACGACAAGCAGGGCAAAATCCGCCCCCACTGCCTTAGCGTGGGCGGTCAGCTCAATGGCTTCGGCGGTGTTATTCGCCCCTGTTCCTGCAATCACAGGAATGCGACCTGCCACTTGTTTAACAAAAAATTCAATGACATCGCCATGCTCACTCATGGACAAGGTTGCCGACTCGCCTGTCGTACCAACCGCCACCAAAGCGTGCGTGCCAGACTCAATCTGCCAGTCAATCAAACGCCCTAATGCATCATAATCCACCGCACCGTCTGCCGTCATGGGCGTGACCAGTGCCGTCATCGAGCCTTGTAGTCTTGCCTTCATCTCATCATAAGTTGCCATAAAACACCTAATTTGTCATTTTGTATCAAATGGCTTAGTTTAACATTTTACTGGGTGTTTTAAAATGCTTAAATTAAAATTATTGTATTTATTGGAATTTTAAAATATTTTTTAAATATAAATTAAAATAATAAATCAATAAATTTATGATGAATGGGTTACTTTTAGCAATGGATGGCATTGTTCTTTTTTAAAGTTATTATGATATAATGAAAATTACAAATTAAAAGAATAAATGTTCACTTAATTTGTAATTCTTGATAAATGCGTTTATCAAGAATGTCGATTAAGCTACACCCAAGAAACTTTAAAATTACTACAAATACCATGATGTGTGGACGTAGGGGCGTGCTGAGCACGCCTTGTATAGTCATATTATCAAAGGGTGTGCTCAGCACACCTCTACAAACCCGTGGTAAATATCAAGTTGGTTGGGTGTACCTATTAATGACTTTATACACTCTACAAAATGAAAAAGCGCGGCGGTTTCCGTAGCAAAATTCAATTTTGCTGGCTGTACATGGAGAAAATATTGAAAATTTTAACTATTTTTATATTCTTATTTTCTATGGTTGGCTGCTCTCAGTCGCCGACAGATTTTAATAAGAAAAGTTACAACAATCAGAAAAACCATGCTCTTGATGATGCTCAAAAAATGTCAGGAAAACTGGTAGTTTCTTTTGAAGAAATAGAGTTTATTTATCAAAACGAAAAATATTATTTAATTGACTCTAAAAAATTATTAAATGATAAAATCCAAACAAAAAGACTAAAAGATGATAAATTTTTCATCAGTGAAACACTATGTATTACAGGTGATGTTTTGCACAAATACCACAATGAATATCGTGGTTTTGGTCATATGGAAAAGTATGATAAAGCAATCTCTATAAAAAGCATTTGCTAGGTTTTGATAAAAAATAGAATGGATATACCTACCATCATCGAGCCTTGTAGTCTTGCCTTCATCTCATCATAAGTTGCCATAAAACACCTGATTTGTCATTTTGTATCAAATGGCTTAGTTTAGCACTTTCACCGTGATCTTTGAACCATCTTGGATAAATTATTTTTTATTGATTTTTTAAAATTATTTTTAAAAATATATTGATAAAATAAATAATAAGCAATGGGCATGACACTGATGGATAATGATTGATTTAATCATTTTTGTCGGTTTATAATAAAACACAACCCTGTGGATGTTGTCATTTTGAATCATTTCATGTTAAGGACATTTATGAAAACAAAAGCCTTGTTACTTGCCACATCGTTTGCCCTGCTTTTGCCCAGCATTACCAACGCCCAAACCGAAGACAGTCAATACAGACCCAACACCAAAGTTGTGTTTATTTGCAACCAAGGGCTTGATGAGCCATATAGCACCCGTTGGTTTGCCAAATTAGACAAAAGACAGGGCAAAAAACGCACCGTATACATTGAGACGTGGGAAAAATACGTCAATAAAGGCTTTATCACATTTGACTGTGGCAACCCAAAAGCTAGTGTACAACTAGATTTGTATGGTTGGGGCGAGTTTGGCGATGACAGCCAACTTGAAAAAACCACCGTCCATTCAAAAGACTTTAAAGCGTGGCAAATGGGCGATTTTGAACCTTTGGCTGGCGAGTCTCCACCTTATGAGCTTTATCAAAAACTTCGCGCCAAATACTGCAAATCTTAACCACCAAAAAGGGTGCGACAAACACACCCTTATTTAGCCCTATTCAACCCTAAGCCCCAAAATCGCAGGGTTGCCATCACGAATGATACCAATGGTAACCACGCCTTTTTTAGGCAGGCTCTTTAACGCCTTTTCAAACTCGCCAATGCCTGCGGTCGGCAGGTGATTGAGATTGACGATGATGTCCCCTGCCATGAGTCCCGCCTGCCCTGCCAGTCCTGTGACATCCACCGAGCTGATGACCACGCCACCTGCCACGCCAAACTCCTGAATCATGCGAGCTTCACGCCCTGACAGCTCTTTTAGGCGTAAGCCTAATCTGACACCATCGCTGGCGTTTTGACTGGTAGAGACATCACTTGTCTCGGCAAACTGCCCACTGGCACGGTGTTGTTTGCCCGCTCGTAGGTAGGTCAGCTCAAACTTGTCACCCACCTTGGCACGGTTAATGAGATTTAACAAATCAGACGCTCGCCCGATACTTTGCCCATTAAAATCAAGCACCACATCACCTGCTTTTAGTCCCACCTTATCGGCAGGGGAATCAGGACTGGTGCGAGTGATGAGTGCCCCTTGCGGTCTGTCAAGGCGATAAGCTTCCGCCAGATTGCGGTCAATGTCCTGCAACACCACGCCCAGATAGACCCGAGAGACACGCCCTGTCGTGCGAATCTGCTCATAGATGTCCATGGCGGTGTCAATGGGAATAGAAAAAGACAGCCCCATGTGTCCGCCAGTGCGACTAAAAATCAGCGAGTTAATGCCAACCACTTCGCCTTTTTGGTTAAATAAAGGCCCGCCCGAGTTGCCTTGGTTTAGTGCCACGTCCGTCTGAATGAACGGCACGACCGCTTCACGGCTCATGTTACGACTCTTGGCAGAGACAATGCCCGATGACGCTGAGTAGTCAAAACCAAAGGGCGAGCCAATGGCAAGCACAGGCTCGCCCACTTTTAGGGTATCGCCTTTGGCAACACTCAGGGCAGGGAAGTTTTGTCCCGCCACCTTTAACACCGCCACATCGGACGCTTCGTCCGAACCGATAAGGCGTGCGTCTAGCTCGGTGCGGTCGTGTAGGGTCACGGTGATTTTATCCGCCCCTTCGACGACGTGATGATTGGTAAGAATATAGCCATCTTGGGTGATAAAAAAGCCCGTGCCGTAGCCGTATTCTACCGTCGGCAGGTTTGGCACGGCGACCCGCCCCCCAAAGAACTGCTGTAAGGCTTGCACCTGCTGAGCCAATGCCAGCTCTTCTTCGCTGACCTTTTTGGTAATACTCACACGCACCACACCACTAGACACCTGTTCCACTAGGGGCGAAAAATCCATCGCCACCGCCCCATAAGCAAGCGTGGCAACAGGCAGGGCAATGGGGGCAAGGGCAAGGCTTAGGGCAAGGACGGCAGGTTTGATGTTCATAATAATTCCTATTTAAATAGTCAAATTATCCTAAAAAGCACGCCATTCGTCAAGGCAAAATGTGTTTTTAAAGGTTATGAAGTCTTGCTTGCATGGATAGATTTTAGGTAGGGGCGTGCTGTGCATACCTATAAAAATGACAACATTAAAGGACGTGTGGAGCCAGTCCCTACAAACCCTTGGTAAATATTGAGTTTGCTAGACGTATTTTAAAACCCGCTAAAAATCAATCCGCCAAATATTCTTGTAAAACTTGCATAATCTCCCCTGCCACGCCATCAGGACGTTGGTCGGCATTGATACGTTTGATACGCTCAGGGTGTTTTTGATATTGATACAAAAAACCTTGATATGCCTTATCAAAAAAGCCTTGCCCTGCACTCTCAAAGCGGTCGGCTTGACTTCTCTTGCCTGCCCGCTCCAAGCCAATGGCAGGGTCTAAATCAAGCCAAAAGGTCAAATCAGGCTGTCTTGGGATAAAATCAGCGATAAGCCGTTCAATCTTGGCAAGTTCACGCTCATCGCCCCCAAACCGTCCAAAGCCTTGATACGCCACGGTGCTGTCAAAAAAACGGTCGCAAATCACCCATTTGCCGTCCGAGAGTGCTGGCAAAATGGTGCGGTGCAAATGGTCGGCTCGTGCGGCAAACATAAGCAAAAGCTCGGTGTCGTCATTGATGTGGGTTTTGTTATCCAGCAAAATCTTACGCAAATCTTCGGCAAGCGGACTGCCCCCTGGTTCACGAGTGCGAATGTGGGCGATGCTAAGGCTGTTAAGCTTGTGGCAAAAACGGTCAATGGCAGTGGTTTTGCCCACGCCTTCGGTGCCTTCAAAGGTGATGAATTTGGGTGGTTGGTTCATTGTTATTTCTCCGCCATCACTTTACGATATTGTGCCACCGCTTTATTATGCTCATCCAGCGTTACGCTAAATTTATGCCCGCCCTTACCTGTCGCCACAAAATAGATATACGGCACATCGCTTGGGTGCATGGTCGCCTGTATCGCTTCGGCAGACGGCAGGGCAATGGGCGTGGGCGGTAAGCCGTCTATTTGGTAGGTGTTATAATCGGTTCGCTCGGCGATGTTGGATTTATAAATCTTACCGTCATAGCGGTCAAACAGTCCGTAGATAATGGTCGGGTCGGTTTGGAGTCTCATGCCTTGACGCAGGCGATTGACAAATACGGCTGATACGTCATTTCGCTCGGACTTGATGCCCGTTTCTTTTTCGATGATGCTTGCCATAATCAGGGCGTCATAAGGTGTCTTGTAGGGCAAATCTTTATCACGCTGTGTCCATGCCTTATCCAATATCGCCATTTGGTCGGTGTGCAGTTTTTTTAAAATGGCGGTGTCGGACGTGCCTTGATTAAAAAAGTAGGTATTCGGGGCGAATTGCCCTTCTAGGTTGCCGTTGGGCGTGCTGATATTTAGAGCTTTGGCAACTTTGGCGTTGTCTCGTGCCACGTCCGCCCACGAATAGCCATCAGCGTCCGACAGGAGCGGTGTGAGTAGTTCAAGCTTGACCCCATCGGTCGTTTTTAGGGTGTGGTATAGGTCTTTGACCGTCTTGCCTTCGATGATTTGCACCTTTATCATGGCAACTTGCCCCCCCTGCCCCAAAATCTTGACCACATCGGCAAGGCTCGCCCCCTGTGGGATTTGGTATGCCCCTGTTTCTAGGTTGCCTTTGGCATGGAATTTAAGATACAGCCGTGTGGCAGTGCTGGACGCAAGCGGACTGGTCTGCCATTTGTTCTTGACAAGTAGACTGTGATAAGTGTCGCCCTTATCCACCGTCAAGGTCTGGGCAGGGCGGTCGGTCTTGGCAAAAACACTAAAATACACAATCAAAAACCAAACAGCAGTCAGCCCAAGCACAACAAAGGGCAACCACATCATGGCGGAGCGTTTTTTGGGGGATTTTTGGGCGGTGTCTTTGGGTGCTTTGGATTTTGGCATAAGTCAAAACTTCTAAGAATGATGAGCTATTGTAGCAAAAATTTGGCAAAATATTGTAAAATTAACAAGAATTTTTGATAGGCATAGCCATGACTACCCACCCATTTATCCTTGCCAATGTCTTTACAGATGGCACGCCCTTTGGGGGCAATCCGTTGGCAATCTTTCCCCACGCCAATTTTGATAACACCACCATGCAAGCCATCGCTTGCCAATTCAATCTCAATGAGACGGTATTTATCACGCATTTTGACAAAGAAGCCCACACCGCACGCATTCGCATTTTTACCCCAACCATAGAGATGCCCTTTGCAGGACACCCAACCATTGGGGCAGGATGGTATTTGGCGAGAACGCACGGTTTGTCGGCACTGGACATCAGCACGCCATCTTATGCCGTTCGCCTAAACCACACACCATCTTGCACCACACTAACCACCAACAGTTACGCCCTTTGCCCTGCTCAGACAGATCGCCACACCCTTAGCACCTTAACCACCCTACCCCAAGAGATGTTGGCAGATAAGGCGTATTTTGTCAATGCAGGAGTGTGCCAGCTCCTTTTGCAAGTCAAAGACATGCAAGCATTGGGGCATGCTAAGGTAGATTTGGCAAGTCTAAAAAATATCTTTGATAACAACACAAACCTTGTCATCAACCAAGGCTTAACGCTTGAACATATGCTGTATCTGTGGTATATGAGTGATGATACCATTCATGTTCGCTTATTCTTTGAACAAAATGGGATTATCTTAGAAGACAATGGCACAGGCTCGGCGTGCGTGAATTTGGGGGCGTATCTGCTTGATAATAGCATAAATCATAGGCAATTCACCATTCATCAAGGCGACCATTTGCACCGCCCAAACCGTCTGTTTTTGGGACTTGATGACGGCATACAGATGGGTGGACAGGTAAGGCAAGTCGGACAAGGCGAGTTTTATTTGCCCTAAATAACGCCAAATAAATTTCGCCCAAAACCAAAAACCCGCCCGTAGGCAGGTTTTTGTGCTTTGATACATGCTAATTAGTAGCGAGTGATAAGGGCGATTGGCTCTTTTTCATCCATTTTGTCCTGTGGGACAAACACCACTTCACCGCCATTGTGGCTGACTCTCTCGATAATCTCGCTTATCGCATCATCGGTTACGCCGTCCGCTGTCGCATCGTCCGCCACGAGCAAGGTCAAAGCAGTCTCATCAATGGTCGCAGGCACGATGTATCCTTGACGCACGAGAAGTTTTACGGCATTACCTTCAACCGCTGAGCGGTAGATTTGTTGCAAATCGGTGCGTACCATTTTCTCGTTACGGGCTTTTTCAAGGTCGCCTTGGGCAGTCTCATAGCGAGTCGCACGCTGAGTCTCCACCACGTCTTGTACGCCTGCTACAATCTCTTCGGCACGTCCGTCTTTTAGGTTAGGGAGATGGTCAACCTTGCCAATGATAAAGCTGTCGTTGTCCACTACCTGCTCATAAAAGCCCAAAGTACGGCTATCGCCCACCAAAATCACAGGCAACGGGTCAATGTTACGAAACTCCTGCATACTCTTGTCCACACGGTTCATAAACTCTTTTAGATAGCTGTCGTCATCCGATGAGCCTGTGCGGTCGGCTTTTGAACCTGTAGGTAGACTTGTGTTTTTGATTGGGAAAGTCAGCTCGCTCATTTGCGATTGACGTTCGCTTTCGCCACCAATTTCCTTGACCACACGGTCGTTGGTCGCCTCAATCAGGCGAGCATATTCGCTTGTAATCACAAGTACATAATAATGCACCGCCTCAGACATATCACGCACCAAGTCTCTGGTGGCAAACTTTTCGCCCAAAATCACACGCTCTTTGGCATCAAATGGCAAACGCAAAATTTAGGCTTCATTTTCGTTGGCAAAAATAGCAAGCGTATCTAGGTTATAATTATGGTCAAGCTCGTCTGTTTTGGCATGGATAAGCTCCATGATGGCATCGCTGGTGCGTTTGTCATGCTCGTTTGCGATACGCTCTTCGGCGACTTTTAGCTGATTTTTTAGAGCAATATGGTCTTGCTCATTTTCTGGGTGAGTGCGGTGAGTTTTCACAAAGATACTCACGGCAGGATTGCCACGGGCAGATTTTAGGTTTTTCAATGTTGCTTTCATAACAAACTCCTTAACTTGATTGCTAAATGGCTAATCATCAATCAAATGATTGATTGAATTTAACCGTCCGATTATAAAATCTAAATTTAAAATCTGATGATGATTGTAGCGAGTTTTTGGGCGTTTGTCTGTTAAAAAATAGGCTGTTTTATGGTTGAAATGTAGTCAAAAAATCAGCTGTGTGAGATTGATAAGAAAGCTTGTAAGTCTTTGTAAAAAGACCTAGTTTGATTGGGAATTTATGTATAATAGAGAGTTGGCAGAGTTTTAAAACAATTTCTAAAATCTAAAAGCACAAAAAAATGGGTAATGACACCCATTTTCCAAATTAATTTCACTTTAATCTTTTTTATCAAAGACCACGCCCCTTGCCATTTCCATGCGTTTGGCAAGCTGAATGTCTCGCCCATGCACTTCATATTGGTCAGGCTCGCCAATTCGTACTTTGAGCAAAGTATAGGTGTTCTCCCACGTGGGGTAATGTTCTAGCTCTTCACAATAGAACGCCACACGGGTGGTAAAGGCGATGACGTCAGCAAAACTGGCAAATTCATAGGTCTTGACAAGGCTATTGCCATCTAATGCCCAGCCTTGCAATCTTTCTAATTGTAAGGCAACTTGGTCTGCGGTAAGACTGCTCATGATGTTCCTTTGATTAGGTAAAATATAAAAATACACCAAGCCATTTTACCAAAATCTTCAAAATTTCGGCAAAATTTTTGGCCAATTTACCAACATTTTTGTAAACGATTATCGCAACATACTCACGCCAACAGCGATTGGTATTCGTCTCGTCTGTCGATGTAGCTTGCCACAAAGGAACAGCTTGGCACGACTTTTTTGCCGTTATCACTGGCATAATCCAAAGCATGCTTAACCAATGCCGTACCCAGCCCACGTCCGCCCAGCTCTTTGGGGACGATGGTGTGGTTATAGTTTAGGGTATCATCATCGATGACTTCATAGCTTAAAAAGCCAGTATGCCCATCAATGGTTACTTCAAACCGCTGTGTGGCAGAATTGTGGGTAATGTCGGTCATGGGGTATGTCCTTAATGATTGATATTAAAGGGTTAAAAATACGTCCTTATGCTAACACAAATTTTATTGGGATAAAAGCCTGTTTATACGCTTATTGCTGTACATGGCATGCCACATAAGGTGCATTGACAAATTAAAGGTATTGACCAAACCCATTTACCAAAATATTACCGACTTTTGGCGCTCATCATGGTATGATAATTCGTCAGTTTTTAGATTTTTAATCATTCGATATGATTCAACCTTAAAATATTATTTATCAAAAACAGTTACAATTTTTTGTGTAATGTTGTAAACTAATAGCCTATAATTATCAGGGGGTGACACATGACCGAAGACAATACCAATCCAAACCCAAATGCCAGTTATCGTATCTTAGTCGTTGATGATGACGCCAGACTGCGTGCCTTGTTACAGCGATTTTTAGAAGATGATGGCTTTACCGTGCGTGCGTGCCATGATGGCAAGCAGATGGATAAGCTCATGCAACGTGAGATGTTCTCGCTCATCGTGCTTGACTTGATGTTGCCCGACGAAGACGGCATCGCCATCTGCAAACGCCTGCGTACCGATAATGCCGACATTCCCATCATCATGCTGACCGCCAAAGGCTCGGACACCGACCGCATCGCAGGGCTTGAAGCAGGGGCGGATGACTATCTGCCCAAACCCTTTAACCCCAAAGAGCTACTGGCTCGTATCAAAGCGGTGCTTCGCCGTCATAACCGAGAGCTGCCCGGAGCCCCATCTCAGCAGATGGAAGTGGTTGAGTTTGGTTCGTGGACGCTTGATTTGTCCACTCGCACCCTAAAAAAAGACGGCAATGTCGTCACCCTAACCACCGGCGAGTTTAGCGTTCTAAAAGCACTCGTTCAGCACCCCAGAGAGCCGCTGACCCGTGACAAACTCATGAACCTAGCCCGTGGGCGTGAATGGGGAGCGATGGAGCGTTCGATTGATGTTCAGGTCTCACGCCTAAGACGACTCATCGAAGACAACCCCTCTCAGGCTCGCTATATCCAAACGGTGTGGGGTGTGGGCTATGTCTTTGTCCCTGATGGGGCAGAGAGCTGATAACACAAAAACCAAACAACGCTTTGTTGTTTGGTTTTTTACTGGATATCCATCTTAGGCTATCCGTATAAACGCTTGTGAATCAGCCTTTTTTGGCGACCACTTTACGCACCTTTTCTCTGGCACGGTCTTGTTTTAGGCGGGATAGATAATCCACAAACATAATGCCTTTTAGGTGGTCAAGCTCATGCTGAATGCATACTGCCAACAGTCCATCCGCCTCAACGCTAAATGGCTTGCCGTCAGCATCTAAGGCATCAATCTGCACACGAGCAGGGCGACTGACATCATCATACACCTCAGGAATGGACAAACAGCCCTCTTTATAAGGGACAAGCTCATCGGTCAGTGGCGTAACTTTGGGGTTAATGTACACCTTGGGCTGTGGCTCTTCGCCTTCTTTGGCGAGATCCATGGTTACCACTTGCACGTGCCTGTCCACCTGTGTCGCTGCCAGCCCAATGCCTTTGGCGTCATACATGGTCTCAAACATGTCGCTGATTAAGGTCTTAATCTCATCAGTAATCTCGCCAACCTCGCTTGCCACAGTACGCAAACGTGGGTCAGGATAATGTAAAATGGGTAATAGTGCCATAATATCTCTTGTCGTTGGTTTTGGGGTATTATATCGGAAAATTGGGCTTTGGTAAAATGGATTTGGGATTATCGTGGTTTGACGGTCTTTGTTGTTGGTAAAAATGGCCTGAAAAAGACAAAAAAACCGCCACCAAACTTTAAATTTATGTGTTTTTATGGATTTTTCACACAACATCATTTAGCCAAATAATGCTCACCAACAGGTTGTAAATATTTGCCGTCAATCACAAGACATTTGGCGGATTTTTCTTTGTTATCACCCTTATCATCAAAAAAATCTACTGATACAGGGCAAAATACTTTGGTATTGCCTAAATTCCAAGCCATATAGCCGTAAAGGGCGTTGGGGTTTATATCTTGAGTGTAATCATAAAGGTATTCACAATTAATGATATTTTGTTTGCTAAAATCATCTGTCCTACAAAACTTAGCCCAATCGTTTAGCACAAACTTTTGCTTGTGTCTTTCTATGTCCTGTTTAGTCATGCCATTGATGGTTGCTATTGGGCTGTTATTGTTATGCAGAATATACCAAGATGAGTTTCGGGGTTTCTCTATAAAACGTACGGCATATAAAGATTGATAAGGTGCCTTACCTTTAATGGAAAATAGCACAAAATAGCCAACAAAAAACACCCCAAACATAACAAAAAATATATTTTTGATATTAAAATTTTTGTCTGGACTAACAGCAATCGCCAAAAAAGAGATTAGATACATTAAGAGGTTAATGCTAGGAATAAGTAAAAATAACATCCACTCATCAGAACTTTTATTGGAGAAATCTGCTATGGGAAAAATGCTTGAAATAATGGGGTAATGTTGAAATACTGTAATTAAGGCTATTAAAAATGCCATATCAAAATTATCATTATTATTCTGATTATCTGAAAATTTTATAATGGAAATATTTAACAAGAAAACCAAAATAAAAGAACTGAGAACAAGCCATAAAGAATACTGACTTAAACCAAAAAATGGCATCAGAAAATAAGGTAGAAATCCAATTGTTAAGAATGCAAATTGCACAACCAAGAATCGAATGCTTAGTTGGTAATTATTGTAAGTGTCTTTTATTAAAAAAGCAGTTAATAAAGCAAAAATAAAACAAATGCCAGTTAAAAAAGCAAGAATGCAATATACAACAGCAATCGCTACAAGAGCCGAAAAGCTGTCAGTTATATTACTAAACAATGATAATTTATCAATAAAGTCTAAATATGCATAACTGGTAATTACACCAAACAACATTGCCGTGATAAAAACCCATTTATCATAAGACGATGTGATTGGTATTTCTTTTAAAATATGTTTAATATTCATTGTTATTCAACCAAACATATAAAAACAACGAACAGCGATAGCCATTCGTTGTTTTTGTGTTGGGATTTTTACCCCCCAATCTTCTTATATTTCATTCTCTTAGGCGTTGCGTCTGCACCCAATTTCTCTTTACGCCATTTTTCATATTCAGAATAATTGCCGTCAAAAAATTCAGGCTGTTCATTCTCAAAGGACAAAATATGCGTACAGATACGGTCTAAGAACCAACGGTCGTGCGACACCACCATTACCGTACCAGGGAACACTTCTACTGCTTCTTCTAGGGCGCGCAAGGTTTCCACATCAAGGTCGTTGGACGGTTCGTCCAGCAAAATAACATTCGCCCCTTGTTTTAGGGTTTTGGCAAGTTGCAGACGATTTCGCTCACCGCCTGATAGGTTGCCAACCAGTTTTTGCTGGTCTTGACCTTTAAAGTTAAAACGACCGATATACGCACGGCTTGGCGTGGTATATTCGCCCACGGTAATCATATCAAGTCCGTCCGAGACTTCTTCCCACACGGTTTTTTTGTCGTCCAGCTCATCACGCACTTGTCCCACATAGGCGACTTTGACGCTCTCGCCAATCTCCACGGTGCCTGTGTCGGGCTTGTCTTTGCCTGTAATCATATTAAACAGCGTGGTTTTACCCGCCCCGTTTGGACCGACAATCCCCACAATCGCCATTGGTGGCACGGTAAAGGATAAGTTCTCATACAGCAGACGACCGTCAAAGGATTTTGAAATGCCTTTAACTTCAATGACTTTATTGCCTAGGCGTGGTCCTGGTGGAATGTAAATTTCCGCCGTTTCGTTTCGTTGTTGGAACTCACGAGAGTTCATTTCTTCAAAGCGTTCTAGACGAGATTTGGATTTGGCTTGCTGACCTTTTTGGTTTTTACGCACCCATTCTAGCTCTTGTTTTAACGCCTTGGCAAAGGCTTCTTCTTGCTTTTGCTCTTGTTCTAGGCGTTTGTTTTTCTGTTCTAGCCACTCGGTGTAGTTGCCTTGATAGGGGTAGCCATAGCCACGGTCAAGCTCCAAAATCCACTCAGCAACATTATCAAGGAAATAACGGTCGTGCGTAATCGCCACAATCGTACCACTATAATCCTTCAAAAAGCGTTCCAACCACGCCACAGACTCAGCGTCCAAATGGTTGGTCGGCTCGTCAAGTAGGAGCATATCAGGCTTAGACAGGAGCAGTCGGCACAGGGCAACACGGCGTTTTTCACCGCCTGACAGCTTTGAGACATCGGCGTCCCAAGGCGGTAGGCGAAGGGCGTCCGCCGCTTTTTCAAGTTGGGTGTTTAGGTTGTGGGCGTCCCACGCAGCAATGATGTCTTCCATTTTGCCTTGCTCGGCAGCCAATTTGTCAAAGTCGGCATCAGGCTCGGCATATTCGGCATAGATTTGGTTAAGGCGGTCAAGGGCGTCAAGGGCTTCACGCACGCCGTCTTCGACATTGCCACGCACATCTTTGTTGGGGTCAAGTTGGGGTTCTTGGGGCAAATAGCCCACCTTAATGCCTGCTTGGGGGCGGGCTTCGCCATTAAATTCGGTGTCCACGCCCGCCATAATGCGAAGTAGCGTGGATTTACCTGCACCGTTGAGACCCAAAACGCCAATTTTGGCACCCGGAAAGAAAGAAAGCGAAATGTCCTTTAAAATCTCCCGTTTTGGCGGAACGATTTTGGACACTTTGTTCATCGTATAGATATATTGAGCCATAGCTATCCTTTTGATTTAAAAAGAAAAATTACAAAATAAAAATGGGGAATTTAACTTACTATTATCGCATTATTTTTGGGTTTGGGCAAGAAAAACATTCAACTGCCAAAATAATAAGCCCACAACCACATTCCACCAAGTATCAAAATAGCAAACCCCCAAACCAAAAAAAACAAAACATACATTCCCACAAAAAACATCATTACAAAATTATAAATTTTCCATTGCATTGGCGTGGAAGGTAAAGAATTTTCTTTTTTAAAAACATTGGGAATTTTTTCTTGAAAATATTTTAAAAGTACTTTAAAAAATAATTCTATCAATATATGAATAACAATTACCATAAAAATTAAGGAAATCCAATTATTTGTAAGTATTTCTTGATAATCATTGAATACATAAAAATATAAAATAGCACCAACAATGACGATTGATAATAGGGCGAGATGAATGATTATTTTATTTTTATTCATATAATTTTCCTTTTATGATTTTGGCAAAATAAATTTGGCTAAAATGGTTGATGATAGTCCGCCAATAATTGCAATCCAAAAAGATAAGAAAATGGAACTAAAAAAATCATCAATACTCTCAACCAGAGCATTAACATCAGTCATAAAATCAGTTGCTAAAATAATTAACAAAAAAGAAAAAGTAGTTAAAAGACCAAAGAAAAAGGCTTTTAAATAGTCTTTAACTTTTAAAATTCTTACTTTAAAATAAGATAGCATACAGCCAGTTATTAATGCAGGGATAAATCCTATTACTGTCCCGACCATTAAAATAACCGCATAAATAAACAAAGTATTCTCTACATCATCGCCAATAATAATAGCATAAATTAATACTGGTATAATAGGCAATGTGCCAACTAATGAACCCAGTAAAGCATAACTTAAAATAACTTTTAAAGTTGGGTATTTATTTTTATTATTGCCATTCATAAAGTTATCCTGTTAATATTTTGGAAAAATAAATTTAGCTAAAATGGCTGATGACACTCCGCTCATCAATGCAATACAAAATATTAGCATGATAAAATAGATAGCGCTTTCAAATTTCAACAATCTTGAATCAATTTCTATGAGCGACAAAACACCAATAAAAACCAACTCTAAAATAAAAAAATGCCAAAAATGCAACACCAAAAGGCTTCAAATAGTCAAAGGGTTTTTTGATGATGATTTTAAAATAGCCAATCACAATACCGCTTATCAAGGCAGGTACTAAACTCACCAAAAACCACCAATAAAAATAAATAGCCAAATAACCCCAATCATTACGACTTGTCATAAAAAGGCCAACAAATGGCAAGGTTAGAAGACCGCTTAATAAGCCTGTAAATAAGGCATAAGTGATGATGATTTTTAGGGTTGGATACTTTGTCATATTTTTCCTTTTAAAATATCTTTATCATTTTTTTACCATTTGATAAATACAAACAAATGCTTTGATAACCACACAAAACATCATAAACCCAGCCAATGGCATTTTTTCTCAAAATTAGCTATAATAACAAACCCAAACACAAAAGCAAATAGCCATTTATCACTCTTGCCAGATTTATCAGAAATACAGTCATGCCCGAATTACCCGAAGTTGAAACCACCAAATCCAGCCTTGCCCCACTCATCGGTCAGCGTGTCAGCGACATTTACACGTCAGGTTATCGCCTGCGTGAAGTAATACCAGATAACCTAGATGAGCTTGTCGGGGCAAAACTTGTGCGTGTGGTTCGCCGTGCCAAATATCTACTGCTTGATTTTAATAAAAACGGCTCGCCCCTGCGTCTGCTCATTCATTTGGGCATGTCAGGCAGTCTCCAACAGCATGACGCCCTTGCCCCACGCAAGCATGACCACGTCATCTTTGGCTTTGATGATTCATCGGTGCGTTTGCATTATCATGACCCCAGACGTTTTGGCATGGTGATGTGGGCAGATGATGCCGAGCGTTATCTTGACAAACTTGGGGTAGAGCCTTTGGATGATGCCTTTGATGCCAACTATCTGCATGGGATGATTCACAAAAACCCCAAACGACCCATCGCCCGCCCCATCAAATCCGTCATCATGGAGCAGTCCATCGTGGTCGGTGTGGGCAACATCTATGCGGTAGAGAGCCTGTTCATGTCAGGCATACACCCTGCCATGCCTGCCCATCAGATAGATAAAGACAAGATAGCCGTACTGGTCGATAACATCAAGGCGATACTCGCTCGCTCCATCGAACAAGGTGGGTCAAGTCTTCGGGACTTTACCGTGGGGGCAGGCAAAACGGGCTATTTTCAGCAAATCCTACTGGCTTATGGGCGGGCAGGTGAGCCGTGTACGGTGTGTCATGAGATTTTGGAAAACGTTAAAATCGGTGGGCGAGCCAGTGTGTACTGCCCGAGCTGTCAGCCACTTGACCTAACTTAATCCCACTGTTTGATTTATCAACTGTTACCCCACTCTCAACTAA
>NZ_MXAP01000022.1 GCF_002027555.1 Moraxella equi | reverse complement strand
GTAGAGACAAAGAAGGAGCAAAAAATACCAACCAAGTCAGTTTGCACTCATAAGGCCGATGGAGCGATAGAAGTAGCGAAATACATTGTCGGTGAGATTAAGAGAAACGTAAAATCCTTGGTTGCTCAAAAAATTCGTTATCATAATACTGGAGAGATAGGAGCAGAATTACAAAGAGAGTTTGATAAAATCAATCAATCTGTCAATAAAATCACCCAACAACATGGAGGAGGTGCAATTCGCTATCCCGTCAATAGTCGCAGAGGTGGCACTGCTGTGTCATTATGGACGGAAATGGTTGACACTAACAAACCTTGGGATCATAAGTGGCAACTCGTACAGGATGATAGGTTTAACAAAAATAGCAAAATTACTGTACATAGACCAACTCAAAAAGGTACACCCTCTGAAAGTCATTACCATAAATATAAGAATTACGATTATTTCTATGATGTATGGTCAAATATTCACTATGGCTATGTTGGGCTTAGTGTTGGGTTTTCCGAGCAGGCCTTACTGTCAGGATCTTGGGTGCAACAAGTTGGGAGTGATATTATATCTGCATTCAAAGAAAGAAGATTGCCAAGAGCAGATACCTTAGATGACAATACTGCAATGAAAATTGGCTTTGAGCTTTATAAAAAACGTGGTAAATTTGCTGACAAATTAACCCCTGAAGACATGTTGTATATTTTAGACAACACACCACAAAACCAACTACCAAACTCAAAACAAATCCATTGGTGCAACAATCCAAGCAATCCAAATAGGATTAAAAAATGAAAAAATTAAATTTAGTAAAATTAATAAAGAAATATAAAAAAACTTCTTTTTTTATATTTTTAATATTTTTATTTTCAATATACAATGAGTTTTCTTTATTTTATTATGATACAACTTTCAAGATATATAATAAAAGCAATCATCTAATTAAATATACAAAAGCAGAGATTCCTAATGTTATAGACCCTATGTTTAGTGACGAAGAATTATCAACCTTGAAATCTTACTATGATTTAACAAAACAGAAATCAATAACACTAGTATCTAATAGCAAATATTGGAGAAAAGAAAAAAGACGTTTGACTCTTAATTTCTACACTACGGATTTCATAGAGATGAATCACGCTAGCTTTATAGATGAACCCACATACCCCAACCAAAAACCTTCTTGCTCTTTTAAAATAGAAGTTTATCCTGATAAAACTGTGGTAACACCAACCTATAAGCGGTTTTGTAAAAAGCCGATGTATAACTATGAGAATTTTAATCCTTACAATCCAAAACACCAATCACAATCTTATTAACCCCATAACAGTCTGTTAGGCATTGTATATAACACACCACAAAACCAACTACCAAACTCAAAACAAATCCATTGGTGCAACAATCCAAGCAATCCAAATAGGATTAAAAAATGAAAAAATTAAATTTAGTAAAATTAATAAAGAAATATAAAAAAACTTCTTTTTTTATTTTTTGCATCATAACAATGTATTTATACGTACAATTATCTATATTTTTTTACGATACAGTATTTGAAACACACAATAAAACAGGCAAACAAATTTCTTTCTCAAATTTTCAATACAAACATAAAAATGAAGATAGTTTTGATTTTGAAGATAAGGATGAGTATAAAAGTTTTAAATATTATTATGACATAAAAATGAATGGAAAATCAAAATCTTTCTTAAATCCAAAGTATCACCATGAACAAAATCAGGTTTACGTTTCTATTGAAACAAGATATGGCGGAAAAGATTTAACTAACAATAATATTTATGAACGTTTTCATGTAAATTTTTCTACAAAACCAATAGAAAATCATCAAAAACCCTCCTGCTCTTTTAAAATAGAAGTTTATCCTGATAAAACTGTGGTAACACCAACCTATAAGCGGTTTTGCAAAAAGCCGATGTATAACTATGAGAATTTTAATCTTTATGATATTTAGGTGTGATATTTAGTATAATAGACCTCTTGCGAAATTACGATTTTATTGAGCTTGTCAAAATTCTAAATCCAATAAATCAAGGTTTGCAAGCCAAAATTTTTGAATTTCGCAAGAACTCTAATACAAAACAGTCATAGCTCATATAGACAAACTGAGCAACTCTGTAATAACCATCTTCAATCAAAATTCACTCCCCTATATTTCTTAAGTCTCAAAGAACAAAAAAGCCCAAACCTTTCGATTTGGACTTTTTAAAATTTGGAGCGGGAAACGAGATTCGAACTCGCGACCCCAACCTTGGCAAGGTTGTGCTCTACCAACTGAGCTATTCCCGCGTGTCAGCGTTTGCTGTATGGGTGCGTATTATATAGGATTTTTGGCAGACGTCAAGCACTTTTTTTAAAAATTTTTAAAAAAATTCAAAAAATTTTAGCCGTTATAAATTTTTAAAAACAAATCAACGACTTAGCACATCCAAAGTCACGCCCCACGACAGAAAGTTATCAATCTCATCGACAAGCCCCGTGAATAGCTTCTCTTTTTGCATGTCCAGCACCCAGTGTGTCGGACTGTGCAGGGTGAATTTGATGTCGGATTTTTGGATGTCGGTGCGAGTGTGGTTAATCGCCACCGCCAAACGCAGTAGCAGTGCCAGCTTGGTCATTCTGTCGGTGCTGATACTCATCAACGCCTTATGGTCGTTTGCGGTGATTTTTCGGCGATGGTAACGCACCATGCCTGCCAGTCTGGTCTGCTCCATCTGCGAAAAGCCTGCTATCTCGCCAAACTCCAAGATATACGCACTGTGGCGATGATAACTACTATGCCCGATACTCATGCCAACCTCATGAAGCAGTGCCGAGCGTCTGAGCAGGTCATGGTCGTTTTGGTTTAACCCCAGTGGCTCTTGGGCGACATCAAAAAGCAGACGGGCGGTCTTGGCGACCCGTTTGGCTTGTTTTTTGTCCACATTAAACTTATCAATGAGCTTCATCACCCCACCATCACGGGCGTCATTACTGTCAAAACGTGAGAGCATGTCATACATAACCCCTTCCCGAAGAGCCCCATCAGAGTAGCTCATCGCCTTGACCCCAAAGGCTTCCATCACTGCCAGAAGTATCGCCACACCAGCAGGGAAAATCGCCTTACGGTGAGCCTTAACCCCTTGTAAATCAATATGCTCAATATGCCGAGCATCCATCAAATGCTGTTTTAGAGCCAATACCGCCCCTTTGGTAATCAGCCCATGCTTGATAAGCCCAAGCCCCGTCAACGCCCCCAGCACCGCCTTAATCGTCCCTGATGAGCCAATCACTCGCTCAAAGCCCATTTTCTGATAACGCTTGATGTGCTGAGCCATCTCTTTTTTGGCAGAACGCATGGCATACCCAAAGGCTTCGTCATTTATCACGCCATCTTTAAAAAACTTCTGCGTAAAACTCACCGCCCCCATCTGTGCCGACTCAGTCAGGAGCGACTGCCCACCCTGTCCGATGATAAGCTCAGTTGAACCACCGCCGATGTCAATGACAAACCGAAGCTCATCACTGGGGTTTGTGTTCGCCACGCCCAGATAGATAAGGCGAGCTTCTTCACGCCCTGAGATGACTTCAATCGGGCAAGGCAAAATCTGATTTGCCTTGGCAATAAACTCATCGCTGTTGGTCGCCTGTCTTAGGGTATTGGTCGCAACCACACGCAAACGCTCGCCTGCCACGTTATCTAAGCGACCCACAAAGCGAGACAAGCAGGCCAGCCCACGCTCTTGGGCGTCGGCACTTAGATGACCTTGCTCATCTAGCCCTGCCCCCAGTTGGACTTTTTCGGACATGGATGCAATTTTTTTTAGCTCGCCATCTTTGACATAGGCGATTGCCATGTGAAAGCTGTTTGACCCCAAATCAATGGCACATAAGAGTTCATCATCGATGATACTTGACATAACTGTCCTTTGGCTGTGTGACTAAGTGGATAAAAAGTGATAACATTGTCAGATTGATTTTAAAAGGTTTAGAAGGATTTTAAAATTTGGTGTTATCAATATCTGCACGCCCATATTTAATATGTTTTTAACATATTTTTAAAAAACCCTAAATCATGGTCACGCCCAATTTTAAAATCATCAAACCAACCGCTCTTTGGGAAATAGGATTTTAAAGGTAGAGCCTTGACCCAGCACCGAATCAATATGCAAGCTCGCCCCATGTTTGTGCAGAACATGCTTGACAATGGCAAGCCCAAGCCCCGTCCCACCCGTGGCACGAGAACGCCCACTATCCACCCGATAAAACCGCTCGGTCAGGCGTGCCAAATGCGTCTCTTCAATGCCAATGCCATTATCGGCAATACTCAGCAGTCCGCCATCTGATGTCTCTTCCCATAAAATGCTAATCTCGCCCTGCCTGCCTGTCTCGGTGCTGTCTGTGGGCGTGTATTTCATGGCGTTGATGACAAGATTTAAAATGGCACTGTATAAATATTTCTCAATGCCTAACACATGACGTTCGGTGTCTAGGTGTATGTCTAGCAAATGCCCGAACTCTTTGTTGGTCGCACGGGCATCATCAAAGACCTGCATGAGCAGTCGAGGCATGTCCACCGCCACTTGTTGCTCGCTGTCGTCATGTTCTAGTCGTGACAACATGAGCAGGTCATTGACTAAGTTATTCATCCGCCGTGCTTGCTCACTCATCAAGGCAAAACCCCGTTGCCATTTGGGTTCTAGGCTTGGGGCGTTTGAGAATGTCTCAATATAGCCCATCAGCACCGTCAAAGGCGTTCGCATTTCGTGCGACACGTTGCCCACGAAGTCGGTTCGCATTTGTTCTAGATGATGAATGTAGGTGTGATTGGCGACGGTCAAAAGCACGTGGTTGTGGGCGTTATTAATCCTTGCGAGCGTGACCTTATAAATTTCGCCACGGTAAATCTGCCCAAAAAACTCAAAGGCTTGTTTGGCGGATTTGGCGGTAGGCTCGGCAGGTTTGGCGATATTGGTCAGTTTGACAGATTGATAAATGGCGTGAAAAATATCAGGGAATTTTTCCAAAAATTCATGATTTAAAATCAGCGATGACACCTTAGCACCGATGATGGGCTTATCCACATAAGCGGTCAAGATAAACAGTGCCGATGAGTTATGCCACACTATCTGTTCATGCTCGTCTAATATCATCAGCATGTCATCGGACGATTCTAATATCTGATAAAAATCATCGGATAAATCAGGGGCTGTACCCAACTTTATATTGACAGCCTTTGCATTGACAGCCGATGACTGACCGACAACATCTGCCGTCGCGTCTGTCTTATCAAGCCCTTTATCGTCCAACATGAAACTTGCCTTGCTTTTGTTATATCATTTTGAATTTTCAAATATTTTTATTAATCATTGATTAGAAAACCGATAACCCGTCCCACGCACTGTCTGAATCAGCCCATCCACGCCATGCGGGGCAAGCACCCTACGCAAACGGCGGATATGCACGTCAATGGTACGCTCATCAATGTACACATTACCGCCCCACACATGGTCTAATATCTGACTGCGACTGTACACTCGCTCAGGATGGGTCATGAAAAATTTTAACAGCTTATACTCAGTGCTACTGACCGCCACAGGCGACTCAGCGACCGAGACACGCTGACTTTTGTCATCAAGGCACAGCTCGCCCACGCTTAGCACTTTATCGGTTGGCATACTACGGCGTAACACCGCCTTGACACGGCTAACCAGCTCTTTGGTGCTAAATGGCTTGGTCATGTAATCATCCGCCCCAGCGTCTAGCCCCAGTACTTTGTTGTCTTCTTCGCCTTTGGCGGTCAGCATGATGATGGGAATGTCATCGGTACTGCTGTCTTTTTTGAGCAAGCGACAAAAATCTACCCCCGATGTGCCTTGGGGCAACATCCAATCCAATATCATCAAATCAGGGCGAGCGTCCACAATCTGACGATGAGCCGTCTTGACATCATACGCCGACACCGTCTCAAAATCCGCCATCTGTAACGTCGTGGCAATCAGTTCGTTAATGGCAGGTTCGTCTTCAACGATTAAAATGGTAGGCATGGGTTATCCTTAATTTACACAACAGCCCATACAGGGCATTGCCAAAAAATAACAATACTATAACAATAACACAAAACATCACAAAAGTGGGTAACTATTTGCAACCACCCTACTCCCCCACAACATCACGCACCACGCTCATCTCACTATGGCGAATGTCCGTACCGCTACTGGTATAGATGACAAGCTCCGCCACGTTACGGGCATGGTCGCCCACCCGCTCCAACGCTCGCAATACCCACAGCGTGTGCATAATCTCGGACGACTTTATCTCATCTTTGTCCTGCAACCCTGCCAAAAGCTCGCCATACTCGCTATCGACCAGCTCATCCATCTGCATGACATCAAAAGCAAAACGGCTATCGTGATTATTAAAGGCCTCCAAAGCATCCAGCGTCATCATACGCACATTGTCGGCAAGGGTGTGGACATTGGCATGAATGGGCGTGTCATATAGGGCAATGCGAGCGATTTTTACCGCTTCATCGCCAATCCGTTCAAGGTCAATCACCGCCTTACTCATGCTCATGATATACCGCAAATCCACCGCCGTGGGCTGACGCATGGCAACAAGTTTTACCACTTTGTCATCAAGCTGTCTTTCATGGTCATTGATTGTCTTGTCCGACTCAATGACCGCCCGTGCCAGCTCCTTGTCGCCATCGGATAGAGCTTTAATGGCTTTACCGACATTACTGATTGCCAAATTGCCCATCGTTAGGAGCAATTCTTTGGCAACGGTTAATTCGTGGTCGTAGGATTTTGAAGTGTGTTTTTCCATTATTTTTTCCAAATTTTAATTAAAAAATTATCGGCATTGTTAATTATATTTTTTAAAAAAATCATTTAAAAAAATCATTTTTTAAAGTTAAATTTTTATAATCAACATTTAAATAAAAACAAATCAACCATACCGCCCTGTAATATAATCTTCGGTCGCTTTTTGTTTGGGATTGGTAAATATCTCTTTGGTCTCGCCCATTTCAATCATATCGCCCAAATACATATAAACGGTATAATCAGAACACCGTGCCGCTTGTTGCATATTGTGCGTAACAATGGCAATGGTATAATCTTCTTTTAAATCATCAATCAAATCTTCAATCGCCCCTGTGCTAATCGGGTCAAGGGCAGACGTTGGCTCATCAAGTAGCAAAACTTCGGGACGGGTTGCCACGGCACGGGCGATACATAGGCGTTGCTGTTGCCCGCCTGATAAGGACAGCCCTGACGCTTTTAGCTTATCCTTGACTTCATTCCATAGGGCAGACTTTTTTAATGCCCACTCCACCCTGTCGTCCATCTCGGATTTTGAGAGTTTTTCATACAGTTTTACCCCAAAGGCGACATTGTCATAAATGGACATCGGAAATGGCGTGGGCTTTTGGAACACCATACCCACTCTAGCACGGAGTAAGTTCACGTCCACCGATTTATCCAAAATATTCTCGCCATCTAGGATAATCTGCCCGTCCGCTCTCATGCCTTGATACAAATCATACATTCTATTAAACGTGCGAAGCAAGGTGGATTTGCCACAGCCTGAAGGTCCGATAAAGGCGGTTACTTTTTTGTCGGCAATGTCTAAATTGATGCCTTTTAGGGCTTTAAAATCGCCATAATAAAAGTCCAATTCACGCACCGACATTTTTGGCACGATGGCTTTATCGGTTTGGCGGGTGTGGTTATCCATAATGGGGGCGTTTAGGGTCATAAAATTTGCCTGATGATTGGTAAATGAAGTATGGGTTTGGGTGGGTTTTTCTAATAACGCTGACATGGGATTTTTCCTAATGGGTAATTAAAAAAATTTTAAAAACAACCTAACATTTGCTATATTTCACAAGGGAAAATTATATTTTCCCTTATTTATTTAATGACAAAATACATTTAATTTTGCAATGCCTATTTAATCGCTTATTTATATTCCTTGCCGCCAATAAATCTTGCCAAGACATTTAATGATAAGACAGCAAGGGTAATCAAGAGTGCCGCCGACCACGCCAATTTATTCCAAGTAATATCAGGATTCATAGAAAATTGATAAATCGTATTTGGCAAATTGGCAATCGTCTGACTCATGTCCATGCTAAAATACAAGTTATTCAAAGCGGTAAATAAGAGCGGAGCGGTCTCGCCTGTGATGCGAGCAAAGGCAAGCAGTACGCCTGTAATCACGCCTGCTTTGGCGGATTTTAGGGTAACGTGTCCAACGAGCTTATATTTGGGCGTGCCTAGGGCGTAGGCGGATTCTCGTAGGGCATTTGGCACAAGGGCGAGCATATTCTCGGTGGTACGCACGACCACAGGAATGACGATCAGAGCCAAAGCGGTCGCCCCTGCCCAGCCCGAAAAACCCCGACCGCCCGACACCATCAGAGCATAGACAAACAGACCGATGACGATACTTGGAGCAGACAGCAAAATATCATTTAAAAAACGGGTAACACCGCCAAGCGTCCGCCCAAATTTGCCATCATTATCGGCAAACTCCGCCAAATAAATCCCTGCCATGAGTCCCACAGGCGTGCCGATAAACAGCCCCGAAAAGGCAAGCATTGCCGATCCAACAATGGCGTTTTTGAGACCGCCCACGGTGGCAGGGGGCGGGGTGTTGGCGGTAAAAATGGGCAATTCCATAAAGCCTGTCGCCCCACGAGAAAACAGCGTAATCAAAATCCAAACAAGCCAAAACAGCCCAAACACCATCGCTGACATGGTAAAGCCGATGCCAAGGGCGTTTTTGAATTTGCGTTTTTGGTACAACGTGCCATTCATCCGCTCATGGAATTTGGGCGTTGGGGCAGTTGGCTTTTTGTGCGTGAGTGTGGTCATGATAACCTTCTTTTAACCTTTGGGGTTGGTGGTGTATACTTGTTTAACTTCAAAATATACCACCGCAGAGGCTGGCTCTGCACGCCCAACCATATTAGTCTTAGCGATGGGCGTGTGCAACACACCCCTACAACTTTATTTAAAATACATTTATTTAAAATTAAAAACTTACCTTTAATCTTATCACCTTATTTCCCTGCCTTTTTATCAATTTTCATCAGCATAATTTTGGAAATTGACAAGACAATAAAGGTGATGACAAATAAGATTAAGCCTAAATGCAGTAGCGATGATAAATGAAGTTCGCTGGACGCTTCGGCAAATTCATTGGCAAGGGCGGACGTGATGGACACCCCCGATGCGAACATACTGGGCGTGATGTTAAAGGTGTTACCGATAAGAAACGTTACCGCCATGGTCTCGCCCAAAGCACGCCCCAGTCCCAAAATCACACCGCCAACCACGCCTGCTTTGGTGTAAGGTAGGACGATTTTGGTCATGACTTCCCACGTGGTCGCCCCCACGCCATAGGCGGATTCTTTTAGTAGGTCAGGCACAACAGCGAACACATCTCGCATGGTGGCAGCGATAAAGGGAATAATCATGATGGCGAGGACAAGGCTTGCGGTAAACAGCCCAATGCCCATGGGAGCCCCATTAAACAGCGTGCCGACCACAGGCAATCCGCCCAAATGCTCAATGAGCCACGGCTGAACCTTATCGCCAAACCACGGAGCAAACACAAACAAACCCCACATTCCATAGATGATAGACGGCACGCCTGCCAACAGCTCGATGGCGATGCCTAGGGGCTTTTTGAGCATTTTTGGACACAGTTCGGTCAAAAACACCGCAATGCCAAAACTCACTGGCACGGCAATCAAAATGGCGATAAATGACGTAACAAGCGTGCCATAAATCGGAGCCAACGCCCCATACTCGCCCGACACAGGATTCCATTCGCTACTGGTATAAAAGCCCAAGCCAAAGGCTTGCATACTCGGAATCGCTCCAATGACCAAAGATGCCAAAATCCCACCCAATGACAACAGCACAAGCAGGGCAAAAAATTTGGTGGCAAGCACAAAGATGGCGTCTAGCTTTTTTTGTTTGTTTAATTGCTCTTTTAGGCTGTCGGCACGGGCAGTGTGTGTTGTCATGATTGACCTTTTTGATTTTTAAATTAAAATTTATTTAAATGGTAATGCAAAATACACCCAAGAAACTTTAAAATTACTATGTGTGGACGTAGGGGCGTGGTAAATATCAAGTTGGTTGGGTGTAACTTGTTTTTAATCATTTAAAACATTATGAGTTCCAAATTATTTTAAATTGCGATTTATATATTTTTAATTAACCCAATTTAATTTGGCATAAGGGCGAGAATATCCGCCCTTATTTTTTATCCACATTATTTATTAAACAACGGCTGACCGTCCACCCCTTTCACGTCCGCCCAGCTTGCCTTAAACAGACCAACTGCCGTGTCACTAAATGGCACATAATCCAAGGCTTTGGCGGAGTCATCGCCATTGGCATACGCCCAATTAAAGAATTCAAGCACGCCTTTGACTTGTTCGGAGTTTTGGGGATTTTTGTGGACGATGATAAAGGTCGCCGCCGCAATCGGCCATGCCCCTGCCGTGTCCGAATTGGTCAGCACTTTGTTAAAGCCTGCTTCTGCCGACCAGTCAATGTCCCCTGCCGCCGCAAAGCTGTCTGCCGATGGCTGGACAAATTCGCCTTGGGCGTTTTTTAGGGAGACGTGAGCCATGTTGTTTTGTTTGGCAAAGGCGTATTCCACGTAGCCGATAGAGTTTTTGACACGCCCCACATAGCTTGCCACACCGTCATTGCCCTTACCTCCCATGCCTGTGGCAGACGTTGGCCATTTGACCGCTTTGTCCACGCCAACTGCACTTGCCCAGTCGGGCGATACTTTGGTGAGATAGTCGGTGAAGTTGAAGGTTGTGCCTGAGCCGTCCGAGCGGAACACGGTGGTGATGTTGGCATCAGGCAAGGTTACGCCTTCGTTTAGGGCGGTGATGGCAGGGTCGTTCCATTTGGTGATTTTGCCCAGATAAATCTTGGCAAGCGTGTCGCCATCTAGCTTTAATTGCCCTGCACTCACGCCATCGACATTGATGACAGGCACGACACCGCCAATCACGGTGGGGAACTGGATAAGCCCATCAGCGTTTAGCTCGTCCACAGTAAGCGGTGCGTCAGACGCCCCAAAGTCCACGGTTTTTTCTTTGATTTGCTTGATACCGCCTGATGAGCCGATGGATTGGTAATTGACTTGTCCGCCTGTGGCAGAATTAAAATCAGCCGACCACTTGGCATAGATGGGCTGTGGGAACGATGCCCCTGCCCCTGTGATTTTTAGCTCGGCAAATTCGCCTGTGCTTGGGGCGGTGGCGGTGGTAGCGGGGACAGTTTCGGCAGGTTTGCCATCGGCACCGATGGGCGTGCCTTCGGCAGGGGTATTTTGATTGCACCCTGTTAGGGCAAATACGCCTGCCACGCTTAGAACAAGCAGTTTGTGAGTAAAAGATAATTGAACTGACATACAAACTCCGATGTAATGGGAAAATTGGTGCGACTGCTTGCCGATGGCAATTTACAATCGCTGTGCGTATTTTGCCGTGTTTGTATGACAGCTTAGTGAATGTTTGATGACAGCTTAGTGAATGTTTGATGACAGTTTGATGACAGGGGTAAAATAGGTGTGAGTATGGGATGGGTAAAGTTGGCAATTTAATAGTTTGGTAATTTAAAAAAGAATAAACTTCCCGCAAAACTAGTTTTCCGTTCACCCTGAGCTATGCCTGCGGGTCGGAAAACCGTTATGGTTCGACAGGCTTACCACGAACGGTTTTCTTTAATCTGGGGTTTTGCAGGAAGTCTAATAAACCACCAAATGAGCGAGCCATATTTTTCCAAAATACCACTGCCATATGCTATAATAGTCCCTTTATCCCCCATTTGGCAAACCCTTGGAGAAAACCATGACCGTTGCTACTTTTAATCCCAAAACCGACACCAAACCCCACGCCCCCACGCTATCGCAGTTGGATTTGTCTCACTTAGAACAACTACCCAAAGACCCAACCGCCCCCAAAAAAGTCTTTATCGCCACCCAAGGCTGTCAGATGAACGAATACGACAGTCAAAAAATGGGCGATGTGTTAGGCGACAGTCATGGCATGATAGTTACCGATGACATCAATGAAGCTGATGTGCTGATTATGAATACCTGCTCTATCCGTGAAAAAGCCCAAGAAAAGGTATTCTCCGAGCTGGGTCGTTGGCGTAAACTCAAAGATAAAAATCCCCATTTGATCATCGGCGTGGGGGGCTGTGTGGCGTCCCAAGAAGGCGATAATATCCAAAAACGTGCCCCCTATGTGGACATGGTTTTTGGCCCCCAGACCTTGCACCGCCTGCCCCAGATGTATGATGAGCTGACCGCCAAGACCGCTCGTGCCAAAGCGTTGAACGTGGAGCATACCAACACCGGCAAAAACGGCAAAACTCGCATTGGCGTGGTTGATGTGTCTTTTCCTAGCATTGAGAAATTTGACTTTTTGCCCGAGCCAAAGGTCGAAGGCTATAAGGCATTCGTCTCTATCATGGAAGGTTGTTCAAAATACTGCTCGTTTTGTGTCGTGCCTTATACTCGTGGCGAAGAGCTGTCTCGTCCGCTTGATGACGTGCTTGCCGAGATTGATAGCCTAGCCGAACAAGGCGTGCGTGAGATTAACCTTTTGGGGCAAAACGTCAATGGTTATCGGGGCGAGAAAGATGACGGCACGATTTGCCGATTTAGCGAGCTGTTGCACTATGTCGCCCACATTGACGGCATTGAACGCATTCGCTACACCACAAGCCACCCCTTAGAGTTCACCGATGACATCATTGACGCTTATCGGCATATCCCCAAACTCGTCTCGCATTTACACTTGCCTGTCCAATCTGGCTCCAACGCCATTTTGCAAGCGATGAAACGCAATCACACCATTGACATTTATATCAATCAAATCAACAAACTAAAAGCCATTCGACCTGATTTGCATTTATCCAGCGACTTTATCATCGGCTTTCCTAATGAGACCGATGAAGACTTTGCCGACACGCTAAATCTCGCCAAAGAGCTAGATTTTGACCATTCATACAGCTTTATCTACTCAAAACGCCCCGGTACGCCTGCCTCTGATTTGCCTGACAATGTCAGCTTTGAGACCAAAAAAGAGCGATTGGCGACTTTTCAGGAAGTCATCAAGGATTCCACCTTTGCCAAGACCCGAGCGATGGTCGGACAGACCGTGCGAGTGCTGGTCGAAGAACGTGCCAACCGCAAAGATGGCTATTTGCACGGCACAGCCGACAACACCCGTTCGGTGATTTTTCGTGGCGGTGATGAGCTACTGGGTAAATTTGTCAATGTCCGCATTGATAAGGCGATTAGTATGCATTTGGTAGAAGGTGAAGTGGTTAAAGTGCTAGGCTAGTCCACATCATCAATTACGCCCAACAAAAAAAACCCAAAGCCATGCTTTGGGTTTTGACTGAAAATACGATATCAATATTCAATAATCACTTTCATCGCCTTAGTCTCACTGGCGTGTTTGAACACATCGTAGGCTTTTTCGATGTCGCTAAACTTAAAGTGGTGCGTAGCAAGTTTTTCCATTGGCAATTTACTGCACTCGCACGCTTTTAACAGCATGCCTGTGGTGTTGGCATTGACAAGCCCTGTGGTGATTTTTAGGTTTTTAATCCACAGTTTGTTCAGCTCAAAGCTGACAGGCTGACCGTGTACGCCCACATTGGCAATATTACCGCCTTCTTTGACGATTTTTTGGCAAATGTCCCAAGTGGCAGGATAACCAACGGCTTCCATCGCACCCATTTCTTTTGCCATTGCAAGACGGTTTTCGTCCATGTCAATGACGATGATGGTAGATGGCGAGTACAGCTGACCTGTCAAAAGACAGCCCATGCCCACAGGACCTGCACCAACGATGGCAACGGTATCGCCAGGTTTGACATCGCCGTATTGTACGCCGATTTCGTGACCTGTTGGCAGTGCGTCAGACAGGAAAACCGCCACATCGGTGTTTAGGTTGTCAGGCAAAATGTATAGCGAGTTGTCAGCAAATGGCGTACGCACATATTCTGCTTGCGTGCCGTCAATCATATAACCCATGATCCAACCGCCATTTTGTTGGCAATGAGAGTACAGTTGTTTTTGGCAGTTTTCGCACGAACCACAACGGCTCACACAAGAGACGATAACTTTGTCGCCTTTTTTGAAGTTTTTAACAGCAGAGCCAACTTCTTCAACGATACCAATGCCTTCGTGTCCTAGGATACGACCGTTCCACTCGCCTGTTTTTTCACGCGCGGTGGCTTCAATTTCTGGGTTTTTACCTTTCCAAATGCCAAGGTCAGTACCACAAATGGTGGTTTTGGTCATTTTGATGATGGCATCGGTTGGGATCAATGATGGTAGGCTTTGGACGGTCTTCAAAACGAATGTCGTTTTCGCCATAGTAGGTCATTGCTTTCATGGTGGTCATGATATACTCCTGATGAACAAATGAATGGGATTTTATTTAATATAACAGAAAATAATGCCCATTGCTAATAAAATTTTAATGACAAATTTCCAAATTAATCCCAATAAAAAATGATTGGCATTGATTGGCGAATTAATTGATATGTTATAATATTTTATTTTAAAAGTAGAATTAAATTTTTATAAATAAGTAATTGATTTTTAATAAAAATTTTTTATTTAAATTTTTATTTTTGTAATGGGATATTTTTTATGATGAATTATACCAACCGAACCCAA
>NZ_MXAP01000021.1 GCF_002027555.1 Moraxella equi | reverse complement strand
TGTGGACATGATTTGCATTTATAAATCATCAATCATTCATAAAAAAATAACCGTCATTTGACGGTTATTTTTGTTTATACCTTATAAAACTTCGCCTTGCCAAACGCAGGGGCTTGCCCTCCTTTACGTTCGCTTCTGCCTTGTCTGTCATCGGCTCTTTTTCGCTCGCTTTTGCCTTTTTGGGTGCGTTTTTGGCGAACTTCACGAGCAG
Organism: Moraxella equi; assembly: GCF_002027555.1. Classification (GTDB taxonomy): domain Bacteria; phylum Pseudomonadota; class Gammaproteobacteria; order Pseudomonadales; family Moraxellaceae; genus Moraxella; species Moraxella equi. The sequence goes on along the minus strand of NZ_MXAP01000021.1, from coordinate 29,231 downwards.
GCAAGGGTTTTTTATGGATGCGGGCTTGTTTTTCTTTGGCAGATGTGTTTAGTCCCGTACCTTGGCGAGAACGCAGACCTACCGATGAGACAAGGGCATCAATGGCTTTGGCATCAAGCTCAATAAACCGCCCTGTTTTTAGCTCTTTAGGCAATATCATGGTGCTATAACGGGTGCGAATCAGGCGTGAGACTTTAAGCTCTTGGGACTCAAACATACGGCGAACTTCACGCTTGCGACCTTCTTTGATGGTGACGTGATACCATTTATTCACGCCCGTGCCACCGCCTTCTTTGATGTCATCAAAGCGTGCTATGCCATCTTCCAACTCAACGCCACGGGTCAAATTTTGGGCAATCTCTGGAGTAACTTCGCCAAGCACACGTACGGCGTATTCACGCACCAGTTCGCTAGATGGGTGCATGAGACGATGAGCCAGCTCGCCATCATTGGTAAACAGTAGCAGACCTGATGAATTAATATCTAGCCTGCCGACCATCACCCATCTGTCGCCTGTCAGCTTGGGCAGACGGTCAAACACCGTGGGGCGACCCTCGGGGTCGGACATGGAGCAAATCTCGCCTTCGGGCTTATAGTAGGCGATGACACGGCGACGTTTCTCACGTTCGGCTTTAAGACGTACCAGTCGCCCGTCGATACGAATCTCATCACTCACTCTGGCTCTGTCGCCCAGCGTTGCAGTTTTGCCATTGATGGAGATTCGTCCTGTTTTGATGATTTCTTCTAACTGACGACGTGAACCCAAGCCCATGCGTGCTAGGAGTTTTTGCAGTTTTTCGCCTTGGGGTTTGGCGGTATCTGTGTGAGTGTCTACGGGTAATTCGGTGGTGTGGAGGGCATTCATGATGTGTTCCTGTGTGGGGAGTTTAACATTTCACAATGTTATTAATATGTTAGGGCGTGCCTGCCCTTATAACACTTTTAAAATTTAGAAATACTGTAAAGATAAAATGATGTTTTTGCATGAAAAATGGCTAAATCTTGTTTTTCATTGCAAATACCAAAGGCAGGCACGCCCTAAGCAACGACTTGCTTAAAAAGATGAACAGTCATTATACCATAGTTTTGCCATATAAAGGTATTTACTTTGTACCCACAAAAATACCCCGTCAAAAAACAGGGTATTTTATTTTCCAAAAAGATATTAAAATAATTACTTTAAAAGCAACTTGTTAATCCGCTTTAAATACCCTGCAGGGTCATCAGGCTGTCCGCCATCTGCGATTAGGGCTTGGTCAAAGATAACTTCGGCTAGGTCATCAAAATCGCCACTGCTCTCTAAACGTGCAATCAGCGGGTGCGTGGGGTTAATTTCCAGAGTTGGCTTGACATCAGGCACAGGCTGTCCCATGGCTTTTAGCATTTGAGCCATTTGTGGGGTCAGCTCGCCATCGCCCACGACAAGACAGGCAGGAGAATCCACCAAACGGCTCGTTACTCGCACGTCTTTGGCTCGTCCGCCAAGCACCCCTTTTAGGCGTTCTACCACAGGTTTGAAGGCTTCTTCTTGTTTTTTGACTTCTTCTTTTTCAGCGTCATCGGTCAAATCACCCAAATCCACCGCCCCTTTGGCGATATTTTGTAGGGGCGTGCCGTCAAATTCGGTCAAGAAGTTCATCGCCCATTCGTCCACTTTTGAAGTCATCAGGATAACTTCAATGCCTTTTTTATTAAACAGCTCTAACTGTGGGCTGTTTTTGGCAGAGACTAGGTTTTCGGCTGTCAGATAATAAATCGCCTTTTGACCGTCTTTCATGCGTGCCTTGTAGTCGGCAAAACTGGTCTCAACGGCATCATTTGTGCTGGTGGCATAGCGGAGCAGTTTGGCGATACGCTCTTGGTTGGCTTTATCTTCGCCCAAGCCTTCTTTGATGACATCGCCAAACTCTTTGTAAAAGTCGGCAAATTTGGCTTGTTTGGCTTCATCTTCGCTATTAGCTAGGCTTGCCAACAGGGTCAGCACACGGCGGGCGTTGCCTTCACGAATAGATTTGACATCACGAGACTCTTGCAAAATCTCACGGCTGACATTGAGCGGTAAATCAGCACTGTCAATCACACCCTTGACAAAACGCAGGTACATGGGGAGAAGCTGTTCGGCATCGTCCATGATAAACACACGCTTGACATAGAGTTTTAGCCCACGTTGCTGTTCACGGGCGTATAGGTCAAATGGGGCTTTTTTGGGGATATATAGGAGCTGAGTGTACTGCACACGCCCTTCCACTCGGTTGTGCGTCCAAGTCAGTGGCTCATCAAAATCGTAGCTTACGGTTTTATAAAACTCGCTGTACTCATCATCACCAATCTCGCTTGGCGTGCGTGTCCATAGGGCGGACGCTTTGTTAATAGTTTCCCATTCGTCCGTCAAAATCATCTCGCCATTTGGCACAGGGGCGTTCTCGTCCTGCTCGGCATCTTCTTGCCACACTTCTTTACGCATTTGAATGGGCAGACTGATGTGGTCAGAATATTTGCTTACGAGCGACTTGATTTTGTAGCGGTCAAGGTAGCTGTATTCGCCGTCTTCACGCTCCACAAATTCATCTTTTAGGTGCAAAGTAATGGAAGTGCCACGGGTAGGCTTGTCCATGGTTTCGGTCGTAAATGAACCTGTACCGTCCGATACCCAGCGTACGCCCTCACTGCTTGGCTCGCCAGCTTTACGAGTTTCTACCGTGATTTTGTCCGCCACGATAAAGCCTGAGTAAAAGCCCACGCCAAACTGTCCGATAAGGTTGCCGTCTTTTTTGTCAGCGTCTGAGAGTTTATCCAAAAAGGCTTTGGTGCCTGATTTGGCAATCGTGCCTAAGTTGTCAATCACGTCCGCTTCGTTCATGCCAATGCCATTATCACTGATGGTCAAGGTCTTGGCATCTTTGTCAATCTCAATTTTAATGGCAAGCTCGCCGTCATTTTCATAAAGACTGTCATCACTGGTTGCCAAAAAGCGTAATTTGTCGCAAGCGTCAGACGCATTAGACACCAGCTCACGGATAAAAATGTCAGGATTTGAGTACAGTGAGTGCGTCACAAGGTGCAGAAGCTGATTAACTTCGGTTTCAAAGGTATGGTTTTTGATGGCCATAAAAATATCCTGTTAAAAAATAACAGGATAAAAATAGGGATAGGGGGCGGATTTTTCAAGGGGATTTATCGCACCTGCTGATAATCAGCCTCTGGCACATACGAATTTGCCGTCGCCTTTGGCATGACTATCCACAGGATAAAGTAGATAAGCACCCCTGGCACGGCAGCACTGGCGACCGAGATGATGACAAACAGAAGTCGCACCATCGTGGGCGACCAACCCAAGTACTCTGCGATACCGCTCATCACGCCTGCTATCATGCGGTGATGACGTGAACGATGTAATTTATATAATTTTGCTTGTGCCATGATAAAACCTTATTTGTTACTTTTATTTACTATTGCCTTCACAAATTTGCGTATAATATAAATAAAATTGGTTGAAAAGAATGTTTACGATAACAGCCAACACCATGATTTTCAAGCAATTTTACTCAATCTTACGATTTTCACTTAACATTACAAAAAGGTGACATAATGAACACAGGCATTCTCATCGGACATTTTGAACCCCTACATTTAGGGCATTTGGCGGACATCAATCACGCCTCAGGGCAAGTGGATACCTTGCACATCGTGGTATTGCCCAAAGATGGTAACAGTCCCTTTAAGCCCACTTTGCAAGACAAAGCCCGAGCCGTGCAAGTGGCGTGTGAGTTTTTTGGGTTTATCAAAGTGCATACGGCTGATGGTTTAAATTTGACTGGTTTAAATAGGCAAACTTGGGCTTATGATGAGCCAAACTCTGATACATCGCTGATTGATGTGATTATTACCGCCCTACAAATCAATGACACACCCACGCTATTTATCAAATCATTTGCCAAAAATAATCTTTTAAATAACCAAACCTATCAAACCGCCCTATTACCCGATAATCATTATAATAGCACCGCCATTTATCAAAATCCCATTGCCCATTTTCATGCCATCGCCCCGTCCGCCAAACAAAACTACACCAAAACCGTCTGTATCGTGGGCGGTGAAAGCTCGGGCAAAACCACGCTCGTGCATAAACTTGCCAATCATTATGGGGCAAATTTTGTCTTAGAAATGGGGAGACTTTATACCCACAGCGATTTGGGTGGTACAGAGATTGGATTACAATACAGCGATTATCCTGTTATCGCCAATCAGCATTATTTGGCAATTCAAAACGCCCTAAAAAATGCCATTAGCCCCATTACCATTATTGATACCGATTTTATTACCACACAAGCCTTTTGTGAAACGTATGAAAATCGCACTCATCCTTTATTAACAGCATTTTGTGAAAATGTCAAAATGGATTATACTATTATGCTTGACAATAATGTCAAATGGGTCGCAGACGGAATGCGGTCATTAGGCTCGGATGATGAACGCAGTGCTTTTTCAAAGACACTCATGAGATTATTTGACAAACATCAAATTACCCCACATATTATTAACGATAAAGACTATCGCGACAGACATTTATCGGCGGTAGCATTTATTGATGCTGTTATTTTTAATAAATAAATTTTTATATATTTTGTTAAATATTTTTAATATAATAGACTTCTTGCGAAACCCCAAATTAAAGAAAACCGTTCGTGGTGAGCCTGTCGAACCATGACGGTTTTCCTACCCGCAGGCAAGCTCAGGGCGAACAGAAAACCTAGTATCGCAAGAAGTCTAATTTATTCACCCCAATCACACAACCTAACATCAAAGGACACTCATGCAATTTAAATTTTTGGATAACATCACAGGATTTGGCGATAAAGATTGGTCAAAACAATGGATAATCGCTTGGTTTGTGGTTGGGGTCATCGCCCTATTTGTCGGCTTTTGGCAAACCACCGAACACACAGGACTTGACTGGTTTTATCTTATCGTCTCCTACATCGGGCTTTTGTGCGTGGTGGGTTTGTCCTTTCGCAAAAACGTGATGGGCAACGGCTTTGGTATGCTTGCCACGGCAGGCGAAGTGGTCGTGCAGGGCAGTCGTGGGGCGATTGGGCTCATGCTTGCTCCGCTCTTTAACTTTTTTACGCACGCTTGGGGCGTGATTTATTGGAAAAAGAACACGGACGCAGACGGGGATATGCTTCCACAATCGGCAAATAAATATGTGTGGATAATTACCGTTTTATTTATAGGCATTGGCATTTATTTATTTCCAATTATCAATGATTGGCTTACTGCTCATAATTACGCCATTTATCAAGATGACGGCTCTACCTTTATGGGAATTAGCTTTTATACCATTAACATTTTGGCATTTATTTTGTCCGTTACCGCCCAAGCCACGATGATAATGCGATATTCTTTTAATTGGTATTTGTGGATTATTGTTAATATGGTTTGGCTTATTGTTAATATCATGACGGCTAATTATATTTTTGCCACTCAGACAATGGTTTATCAAGCCAATGCCATTGTTGGATTATATGGCTGGTATCGCAGTGAAAAGATAAATAAAGCCAAAATAAATAATTGATAAGCTATTTAATAATAATTTAAAAACTTAAAATTTTAAATTTTTGTCACGCTAAATGATTGACAATGTTTTTATCGTGGGTTAAATTATTAGCAATAAATTAACCCATTATTTTACCAAGCCTAAAATAAGGACATTTTATGCACCCATTTAAATCGCAAAAACCCTTATCACTTTGGCTGTCTGAATATGCCGTCAGCCATCAAAATCCCACCAACAAACGCATTCATTATATCTGTGTGCCGATTATCTTTTTGACCATAGTCGTCATGCTTTATCATATCTCGGTGTATCTGCTTGCAGTTATTACGATAGGCGTACTGTGGTTTTATGTGCGATTGTCTTTGCTATCCTTTGTTGCCATGCTTGCCTTTTATGGGCTGTGTCTTGGTGTTGCCGTGTTTGCCCCTGTTGGTATTTGGTTTTGGGTTGGGGTGTTTGTGGTGGCGTGGATTGGGCAATTTGTCGGGCATAAGGTTGAAGGGGCAAAGCCGTCATTTTTTTGAAGATTTGCAATTTTTACTGATTGGACCTTTGTGGGTGGCGTTTGCACTGTTTGGCAAAACCCCTGCCCGACAATCATAACCCCAATTTTGTCATGGCTTTTTGCTGATAAAATGATTATAATGTCATCATAGTGTTCTGTTATGACATTATTAACTTTATTTTATCAGTAATGACGGCTATACCCAATAAACTTTAAAATTACTACAAACACAATGATTTATGGATGTAGGGGCGTGCTGTGCACCCCTTGCACGGTAATGTCATCAAAAGGGTGTGCTCAGCACACCCCTACAAACCCGTGGTAAATATCAAGTTGGGTGGGTGTATCTCACCTTTTATAACCCATTTAATCACACTGACATGATGTTAAGGATTTATCATGACCCAACTGACCGACGCCCAAATCGCCAGTAACGCCCTAGCGACCATCGCCCCCATCAGTGACATCGCACGCAAACTCGGACTGTCCGACGACGACATTGAACACTACGGCAAATACAAAGCCAAAATCCGCCACACCCCGACCACTGACCGCCAAGGCAAGCTCATCTTAGTGACCGCCATCAATCCCACGCCTACTGGCGAAGGCAAAACCACGCTCGCCATCGGTCTGGGCGACGCATTAACCGCACTCGGTGAGCGTGCCGTGCTTGCCCTGCGTGAGCCATCGCTTGGTCCTGTGTTCGGTATCAAAGGCGGAGCAACAGGGGGCGGTCAGGCACAGGTCATCCCCATGGAAGACATCAACCTGCATTTTACGGGCGATTTTCACGCCATCACCAGTGCCAATAACCTACTGTCCGCCTTGATTGACAACCACATTCATCACGGTAATGAGCTGGGTATCAACCCCAAAAAAGTGCTGTGGCGACGTGCCTTGGACATGAACGACCGCTTTCTACGTCACATCATGGGTGGCATGGGCAAACCCAGTGATGGCGTGATTCGCCCTGATGGTTTTGATATTACCGTGGCGTCTGAGATTATGGCGGTGTTTTGCCTAGCACGGGATTTGGACGACCTAAAAGAGCGACTGGGCAACATGATGGTTGCTTACCGTTTTGATGGTGCGCCTGTATTCGCCAAAGATTTGCAGGCCCAAGGGGCGATGACCGCCTTGCTCAAAACCGCTTTTGCCCCCAAACCTAGTTCAAACCATGGCAGGCACGCCCACGCTCATCCATGGTGGACCTTTTGCCAACATCGCCCACGGCTGTAACTCGGTCGTGGCGACACGGCTCGGGCTGGCACTGGGCGACTATGTGGTCACCGAAGCAGGCTTTGGGGCGGATTTGGGAGCGGAGAAGTTTTGCAACATCAAATGCCGACTGGCAGGGCTTCACCCCGATGCAGTCGTGGTCGTGGCAACCGTGCGTGCCTTAAAATACAATGGCGGCGTCGCCAAAGATGACTTGACTGGCGAAAATCTCACCGCTCTGTCCCAAGGACTGCCCAACCTACTAAAACACATAGACAACATGAAATCCGCCTTTGGACTGCCTGTGGTGGTCGCCATCAACCGCTTTGTCAGTGACAGCGATGCCGAACTTGCCCTGATAGAACAAGCCTGCCATGACAGGGGCGTGGCGGTGTCGCTGTGTGACGTCTGGGCAAAAGGCGGACAAGGCGGTCTTGACCTTGCCCAAAAAGTCATTGACGCCACGCACGCCCCCAGCCACTTCCCTACGATGATAACGTCAGTGTCAGCGATAAAATCACCGCCATCGCCACGACCATCTATGGGGCGGACGGTGTGTCGCTCACTGCCAAAGCCCTATCCGACATCAAAGCCATTGACAAATTGGGCTTATCACACCTGCCCATCTGCATGGCAAAAACCCAATACTCACTCTCTGATGACCCCAAAGCCCTAGGCAGACCCACGGACTTTACCATCAGCGTGCGTGAAATCACCATCTCGCACGGGGCTGGGTTTTTGGTCGCACTCTGCGGCGACATCATGAAAATGCCCGGACTGCCCAAAGCCCCTGCGTCCATGAACATTGATGTGGTTGATGGGGGGGATTGTGGGGTTGTTTTAGACAACCAAGAATCCATTTGATGATTAATATCGGCTATGGAAAAACCTGCCATAGCCGATATGCCAAATCGGCAGTTGTTTTTTAGCTTTTTATTTCTTATGCTATTCTGATTTTTGGGTGAGCTTCACTCTTGTGTCCGCCCACGCTTGCTCCATTTTTTGTTTATATGCTTGCCAATCATCATCGCTTTGGTTGGGCTGTTTGTGGCTATCAGGGTTTTGTTGGGACGTTTCTTGTGGCATTAATTCTTGCGATGTTAATTCTTGGGGTATTAATGGTACATTGTCCGATATGTCATTTTGATGGTTATTGTCGCTCATTTTATCATTATTACTGTTATCATTACCGCTCTTATCATCATGATTGACTGGCTTACTATTAATTAACTTTTCGTTTTTATCAGTATGATTGATTTGCTTGTCGTTAATTAATTTTTCGTCTTTATTAGCATGATGGTTTTGGCTTTCATCAATATCATGCATGGATGCCGTGATTTTATCATTGACAGTCGTTTTTGTTATTATTTGCTCTGATGGTTTGCTTTTTGCGACCGCTACCGAACGCTGTCCATGTTGATAAAACAGCCTTGCCCCCAAACACATCCATAAAACAGCCCCAATCACAAACATGATGAAATCGGCATTTTGCACCCCGTCTTTGGTTGTTACTATGATAACAAGCCACACCAAATCCAACAAAGCCATAATCATAATGATGGATAAGACATTGATACGGCTAAGCTGTTTTTTGGGCAATAAAAATATCGGACTGACCAGCCAATAAACCGCCAGTAAGGGAAAAATAAAATTAACACTTAACCATAATCCAAACATATTTTACCTGCATGATAGATTTAAAAAGACAGTATTAAATTAGATTTTAAACCGACTTTCAATCCTTGATGAATTGCGATAAGGTTGCAAAAATATCATCGGCTCTTTTGATTGATTTTCAACAAAACTAATGGTTAGGGTGTCTTCCATGTCTAAGGCTTTGCTAAAAATTTCACATTGATTGTTTGGGTGATATTGAAAGGCTTCAACATCACTTAATATAAATTTTTGGTTGTTTTTAACGTGTTCTTTTAATTGACTTATGGTGCGGTTTAGTCTTCTTGTGCCGCTATTTAATGTAAATAAATTTTCAAAGAATAATCCTAGCTTGTCGTCCCACTCCCATTCTTTATATTCTATTTTTAAAGTTACCTGCTCACAGCTTTCTAGGGGGTAGGGGAAATTTTTGGTGTTATCATTTTCTAGCATTTTAAAATAAATGATATGCTCTTTTTTAGAGACAGTATGAATGTCATTGATTTGAATAGGAAAGAATGTACCGCCTGCAAAACATACTGATGAAAATAGGCATATTGCCAATATTCCCAATACACTAACAGTCTTTTTAAAAATCGTTACGCCAAATCCGCCCATTTGTTCTTATCCTTAAACATACATTCATCAAACACCACGCACGAGCCACATTTTGGCGAGCGAGCCATGCAAGTATAACGCCCATGCAAAATCAGATAATGATGAGCGTCCACAAGATACTTGGCAGGAATACGTGTCATAAGAGCCTTCTCTACCGCCAGCACCGTTTTGCCTGTGGCAAGCCCCGTGCGATTGCCCACCCGAAAAATGTGCGTATCTACCGCCATGACAGGCTCGCCAAAGGCGGTGTTTAGCACGACATTGGCGGTCTTTCGTCCCACGCCCGCCAACGCTTCTAGCTCATCTCGGGTGCGTGGCACTTGTCCGCCGTGCTTGTCTAGCAGGTCTTGGCAGGTCTTGATGACGTTGGTCGCCTTGGAGTTGTACAGCCCGATTGAGTTGATATAACTCTTTAAGCCATCCAGTCCCAAATCCAAAATCGCCTGCGGGGTGTTCGCCACAGGAAATAGGCGAGCGGTGGCGATGTTCACGCTTTTGTCGGTGGCTTGGGCGGAGAGCATGACAGCGATGAGTAGCTCAAAATCAGACGAGTAGTTGAGCTCAGTTACAGGCTCTTTGATATGCTCGGACAGCTTGGCAAAAAACCGTTCACGTTTGTCGGCATTCATCGGGCGAGATGCTGGCGTGTCGGCAGTTTTGGCGGTGGTGAGTTTCGTTTTTGTGGTTTTGGCGGTCATGGCAAGGGGCTAGACAAAATCAGAATTGATGATTATTATACCACAACTGCACCGCTCGTTATTTTAAAAATCTCAATATCATTTTTATATCTTGCTTATGATTTATTTATACCATACGCCATTATCAAATATCATATCAAATGATTTAACACCGCTTGATAAAAAACAAATCATCGCCAATCATCGCCATGTTCATTTAACGCACTTTTGCCAAAACAATCATTTACCCATACCCACTTATGATAAATATGATAATGGCAAACCCTTTATAAAAAATATCTCCAATCTGCATTTTAATCAATCGCATTGCCAAACTGATTATGCCTTAATATATAGTTTAATCATTCAAAATATTGGTGTGGATATTGAAAATGCCAATCGCCAGTTAAATAAAAATGCCCTTGCCAAACGTTATTTTCATGATGATGAATATCACGCTTGGCAACAAAGTCAAGATGATAAACTGTGGTTTAAACTTTGGACAATCAAAGAGGCGGTATTAAAAGCACATGGCTTGGGTATTCGTCTGCCATTACATGAATTAAAGGCGGTATTTATGACAGATGACAGCGGATATGTATGTCATGATAAGATTGGGAAATTTTATTTTAAAAATATCTGGGTGGACGAATGCGTGGTAACGGTGGCATATCCGTTTGATTTTGGGGTAGTGGGTATTGTTGGGGTGTAGGTTTTGGGGTTTTTTGGTTTTTAAATGGGGTATGTTGTAGGGATATACTATGCATATCTAATTTTAAAAGTTACTATAAATTTCTGATTGTGGACGTAGGGGCGTGCTGAGCACGCCCGATGATATAAAATGCACCAAAGGGCGTGCTCAGCACGCCCCTACAAAGCCTGCAGTAAATATTAAAAACACAAATCTATTTCTTTAAATCTCATAAAACCTATCCTGTTCCCACAATGCAGGATTATTGCTGATATATTCTGAAATCATTTGATAAGATTGCTCATTTCTAATAATATGCTCATAATAATTTTTCTGCCAAACCGAATGATTAAATATATGCTTTAATTGACTGCTCACGCTTGATTTGTAGCCACGAACAATAGAACCTATGGTATTGGATTGACTGATAAATTTATCTTGATGAATGTTTGGTAATTGCTCTTTTATTTCTATAATGGCGTGCATATGATTTGGCATGATGATAAAATTATGCAATTGAATATTTTGTCTTTTATTTTGATTATCTAGCCAAGTATCATGAGCAATTTTCCCACAATCATTTAATATCATTTGATTGTCTATGATATGACCAAATAAATTCAATCGGTTAATACAACAAATGGTAATAAAATAATAACCATGATTGGTATAATCATAATGTTGTAGGCGAATGGTTTGCCTGTTTTGGGAATGTGTCATTTTATTGAAAGCATTGGATTGTGGTTATTATCGGGCGTGCTCAGCACGCCCCTACGGTATGGGTTTTGGCACACGCCTTTAATCATATGCCAGTTTTTCATTTCTCTTTTTCATCATCTTCCCATTGTATAAGCCGTCTTACGATTTTGTCAAATAACGTATCTTTTTTATAATCGCCTTTTTTATTCTTATCATGAATCGGGATATCGGTCAAAATAAACAACGCTTCATAAATGCTACTCACCGCATAAATATGAAACTCGCCACGCTCTACCGCCCCCACGATGTTGTCAGGGAGCATGAGCTGTCCGATGTTGGTTTTTGGGATAATCACGCCTTGCTCGCCGTTAAGCCCACGCTCAAAGCAAGCGTCAAAAAAGCCGATGATTTTTTCGTTCACACCGCCAATCGCCTGAGCGTCCCCAAGCTGATTCATGGAGCCTGTGATTGCAAGTGATTGATTTATCGGCACATTTGCAAGGGCGGACAGTAGCACGGCACATTCGGCAAGGGTGGCACTGTCGCCGTCAATGTGGGCGTAACTTTGCTCAAAGGCAAGACTTGCTGAGAAATTAAGCTCGGCAAATTGGCTAAATAATGAGCGTAAAAAGCTCGTCATGATAAGCATTCCCTTGGCGTGCAAACTTCCGCCAAGCTCCACGTCTCGCTCTATGTCTAGGATTTCGCCTGTGCCAAATTTTGGGGCGATGAGTGCGGTAAGCCGAGCAGGTAAGCCAAACTCGCTGTCGGCATAGGCAATCACGGTCAAGGCGTTGATTTGTCCGACCACTTTTCCTGTGGTATTGATAAGCTGTTGTCCGTTTTGAATCTCTTGCCAATATAATTCTTTTAAATAGCCTTTTCGCTCTTTGATGTCATCTAAGGCATTTTGGACGTGGGTTTTATTAACGGTTTTGGCAATATTTTTATCATTGTTTTTATTATCAATATCATAAGAATGATTTAAATAAAACTGCCTTGCCGATTCTACCACAAGTTGTAATAATCTGTCGCTGTGCAAATCCAATTTGTCTTTATCATCAGCATAGACGGACAATTCGTCCAATATCGCCCCAAAGGCAGTATTATCAAATGTGGGTAATGCTTGTTTTTTTATCATGTCGGCGATTTTACCAATGATAAATAATTCGCTGTCGTGATTGCGTGGTAAGGTGTCATTAAAATCGGCTCGGATTTTAAATAGGTTATTAAATTCAGGTTCAAATTCTAATAATTCATAATATAAATCAGGCTCGCCCAATAATATCACTTTTACCGATAATGGCGTGCTGTCAGGCGATAAAGATACCGAGCCTGTTAAGGTTAGCATTTGTTCTAGGCTAGATATGCTCAGTGATTTTGATTGTAAGGCTCGCTTTAATCCTTGCCACGCATAGGGGTGCTCTAATAGCGATGACGCTTCTAATAATAAATATCCGCCATTGGCTTTGTGCAATGCCCCTGCCCGTATCATGCTGGCATCTGTCAAAATCGTGCCAAGCTGAGTGATGTATTCAATATGCCCCAACAGATTGGGGTGGGTTGGCATGTCTTCAAAGACAATGGGCGAACCGCTATTTGGCGTATGACTGACCGCCACATTGACATAATAGCGATTGGGGATATTTGCCGTTTTTACCATAAAGTCTTCATCATGCTCTACGATAAATAGGATATTTTCTATGATGTCTTTTTGATAGTCGGTTAAATATTGGCTGATTTTTTTATCATGTTTATTATCATATTTTTTTAAAATTGGATTAAATAATGGCGTGATAATTTTGATTAACAAAGTTTCGTGAAGTTCATCTATTTTTTGATTGACTTCATCATCTAGATTATCCAATTCTATATTTATTTTGGTGAGTTTTTTTTGTAATTTATCAAGGGCGGTATTGTTAATGGGTTTTTTATCATCAATGGGGGTAAATACCGCTTTTTGGTCAGCAGAATGTAATAAGGTCAAATTATGACTTTTGGCGGTGGCGTTGATTTCATCAAGCAAATTTCTTTCTTGTTTTTGGGCGGATTGCTTAATGGTGGTAATGCTGTTTTGGTAGCTGATGCTATTAAATTTGGCGATGATTTTTTTATAAAGTTCATGCCAAAGTTTGTGCATATCTTTGGCAAAAATCACCCCTTGACCACTTGGCAATGTCAGTGCAATGGGGTGGCGGGGTGCATCAAAATTATGCACATAGACCAAGTCGGGTGGGGTCGGCTCGTGTTTGGCACGCTCGGCAAGCAGACGTGTGATGAGTGTGCGTTTGCCAAGCCCGTTTTCGCCCACAGCAAAGACGTGGTAGCCATTTGCCTTGATGTCAAGGGCGGTCTGTATGGCATTGACGGCTCGGCGTTGCCCAAAGTCGTGCGGGGCGGGGCTTGCGTGCGCGCTGTCGGGCGGTAGAGCGTGGGTGTCGGTGTAGCGTTTTAGGGCGGTGTGGGGCAGGCGGTAGGGGGTGAATTGGTCGGTCATTGTTGTTATTAAAATATGAAAAAGGGATATTTTAACAGATTAAAACGTGATAAAATAGGGGATTTGAAATTAACTTGACTTTACAACAATGACTTATCATAAAATATCCGCCCATGCCGACGAATTTGCTCGTGAATTAGAGTGTGTTTCTGATAAGCTAAATTTAACATTTAGTGAAGTACAAATAAAGCAACTGCTCGGCTATTTGGATAATCTTTTGCTTTGGACAAAGGCGTATAATTTGACCGCCATTACCGCCCCAAAAGAGGCGTTTATTAAGCATATTTTGGACTGTTTGGCGATTGTGGCGGATTTGCCGTTTGCCGATAAATCAGGCATGAGCGTGCTTGACATTGGCACAGGGGCAGGCTTGCCGTCTGTGATTATTGCCATTATGAAACCTGATTGGCACGTTACCGCCCTAGACAGCAATGGCAAAAAGGTGCGATTTATCCGTCAAATGGTGGGCGAATTGGGGCTTACCAACGTCAATCCTGTAGCAAGTCGCATTGAGGACTTTGATGGGGCGTTTGATGTCATCACGTCTCGGGCGTTTGCCAGCCTTGATGATTTTGTCAATCTTGCCAAGTCCTATTTAAAGGCGGATGGTGTGCTATATGCCATGAAAGGCAAAGCCCCGACAAGCGATGATGTGGCAAATTTGACAGATTGGCAAATTGACATTAAGCCCATTTTTGTACCACAAATGAGCGATGAGCGGTGTGTGGTGTATTTAAAGCGTTAAAGTTATTTTAAAATTAAAATGTATGGGTAATTTACCCTAATTTAACAAATTGATGGTAAAGGTATTTTATGGAAATTATCGCAATCGCCAACCAAAAAGGCGGTGTCGCCAAAACCACAACGGCGGTTAATCTGGCAAGTGCGTTGGCACTTATCGGCAAAAAGCGTGTGCTACTCATTGACCTTGACGCACAAGGCAATGCCACAACCAGTCTGGGGCTTGACAAAAATGAACTCAATTATACGGTGGCGGACGTGTTGCTTGACGATGTGCCACTGGTCAAAACCATTGTGGCAAGTCAGCACCTTGACGTAGTGGGGGCAAACCGTGATTTGGCAGGGATTGACGTGTCGCTTGCAGACGTGGCGGATGCACCGCTTTTATTAAAAAATGCCCTAAAAAACACCAAGCTAGACTATGACTATGTCATCATGGACTGTGCTCCAAGCCTTAGTATGCTGACCGTGAACGCCCTTGTCGCCACAGACGGCGTGATTATCCCCATGCAGTGCGAGTATTTTGCCCTAGAAGGCATTGCTGATTTGATAGATACGATTGAAAAGCTGACCCAAATCAACCCCAAACTGCACATTCGTGGCGTGGTGCGGACGATGTATGACGGGCGAAGTACGCTTGCCCAAGACGTGTCGGCAGAGCTTGAAAATTATTTTGGCGAAAAATTGTACAAAACGGTCATTCCAAGAAGTATCCGATTGGCAGAAGCCCCAAGTTTTGGCAAATCTATTTTTGAGTACGAAAAATCGTCCAAGGGGGCTATTGCTTATCATCAGCTCATGAATGAAGTGTTGGGACAGCCTTAACTACACAATCGGCTTTCTACGATAAAACAAAATCCCTGGAATCGACAGTCCCAACACCAATGCCGAGATGACAAAAATCGCTTCAAAAAAGTACGTCATCATCAGCACAAACAGCTCCATACTAAACCCAAAATACCCTATCTGCACCATACTCACCATTGCCTTATACGCCACAATGCCTGGCATGAGAAAAATCACGCTCGGCACGATGAGTGCCTTTGGCGGTAGTCCATGTCGCTGAGCAAAATACACCCCCAAAAAGCTCGGCAACATCGCCCCAAAAAATGTCGCCACCGCCAGATGACTCCCCACCGCCAACAGCCCTGTTTTGGTGATATAGCCCAATGCCGTCATGATAAGACACAGCCCGACATAACGTCTCGGTAGCGTAAACATCAAGCACCACCCCAGCGTAATCACGCAAGACAGCCCCACATTCGTCAGTAGTGTTAGCACAGTCATCACAGCCCCCAATGCGGTATGCGTAACAAAATTAAGGCGATGACAATCCCGACGCACGCCGACAACGTCAGCATGGTCGCAAACATCCACCGCCCTACCCCCATGTTGATATACCCCTTTAAAATGTCCGATAAGGCGTTAATGATAGGAAAGCTTGGCACCAGTAACAGCACACTAGACGCCACCGCCACATCGGCATTGACCCCAAGCTCCAAAAAGTACGCCACCGCCCCAAGTAAAGTCGCCACAAAAGCAGTGATGATGACCACCACAAAAGGGTTAAAATGATGAGCGGACAGATACATGCGAGTGCGTATGGCACAAAACCCTGCCACGAGCGTTATCAGCGAGATAGCCAAACCACCGCCGTTAAGATAAGCAAAACAGGCACAGGACGTACCCACAAAAAACGCCATGAGCGTGTTGGGATATGTGGTGCGGTCAATGTTATCCAATCGCTTTTCGGTGTGGGTAACGGCGTATTCGTCTCGTCCGCCTGCTTGTCTTTGGCGTTCGACATCTAGGACGATTTGCTGAATCTGCACCAAGATACTCACGTTAATCCCTTGATGAACGGTGTTGCGTACAGTTGTGATACAATGACCGTTATACAACGTGGTGAGCGTAATGGCATTAAAAGACAGTCCGCATTCCACGCCCCCAACCCCCAACGCCACGCCCAAGCGTTTGGTCAAATCCACCACAACCACTGACTCCGCCCCATACTGCATGAGTAGCAACGCACAGCGAACACACAGGCGAGTGATTCGCTGTTGCTCTTCGTGCGACAGATAGGGAAGTTTTTTGGGTATCACATCAGACATGGCAGGGATAACGGCAAATGGCTAAGAATAAGGCGATTATTGTAATCTAAAATGGGCGAAAAATATAGTATGGACTTGCCTAATAAAAAACGCACTTGATGTCATCAAATGCGTTTTTGGCAAATCTTATTAATTATAACTTAGAAGTCAGCTCAGGCACTGCCACTTGATAATCCGCTTCTAAGAAATAATCCGCCACGCTCGCAATCGGAGCTTCTGGGTCGGTGTTAATCGCCACAATGGTCTTAGAGTCCTTCATACCTGCTAGGTGCTGAATCGCTCCTGAGATACCCACAGCGATATACAAGTTTGGAGCCACGATTTTGCCCGTTTGACCCACTTGCAAATCATTGGGTACAAAGCCTGCATCCACCGCCGCACGGCTAGCACCCATGGCAGCACCAAGCTTGTCCGCCAATGGCTCAATGTATTTGGTAAAGTTCTCACCACTTGCCAACGCACGTCCGCCTGATACCACGATATTGGCAGATGTCAGCTCTGGACGATCAGATTTAGCAAGCTCTTCACCAACAAAGCTTGATTTGCCACTATCACCGCCCACACTCACGCTCTCAACAGACGCGCTGCCGCCTGTGGCAGGTGCTGAGTCAAACGCTGTACCACGCACACTTAGCACGATTTTATCTTCTGCTGATTGTACGGTTGCTGTGGCGTTACCTGCATAGATAGGACGCTCAAAAGTCTTGGCATCAATCACTGCCGTGATGTCTGATACCATGCTCACATCAAGCAGAGCTGCCACACGGGGCAAAAAGTTCTTGCCTGTCGTGGTCGCAGGGGCGATGATGTGGCTATATGCACCAGCCAGCTCCACCACCAGTGGAGCGACATTTTCGGCAAGCTGATTGGCAAAAGCAGGATTATCAGCAAGTAGCACTTTATTCACGCCTGCCACTTGGGCGACACTGTCAGCAACGGCTTGGGCGTTTGAACCTGCCACTAATACGTGAATATCGCTGTCGATTTGACTGGCGGCGGTGATTGTGGCAAGGGTCGCCGATTTTAATTCTTGGTTGTCGTGTTCAGCATAAACTAATACGGTCATGGTTGTATCCTTAAATAATTTTGTGTAACTTTTATAAAGGTAATGCCAAAGCCATAAGTTCTAGTACGAGAAAAACGAGCGAAGTTCTACAAATAGTACACGGCGAGTTTGACGAAGTAATAGGACTTATGGGGAAGGCATTAAATTACTTTTGCTTCGTTTTTAAGCTTATCAATCAACTCATCAACGCTCGCCACTTTCACGCCTGCACTACGCTCGGCAGGGGCTTTGACTTTTAATGTGGTTAGCTTTGATGTCATGTCCACACCAAAATCGGCAGGAGTCTTAGTATCTAGCGGCTTTTTCTTGGCTGCCATGATGTTAGGCAGTTTTGGAAAGCGTGGTTCGTTAAGACGTAAATCTGTGGTAACGACCGCAGGCAGTGGCAAATTCACGGTTTGCAAACCACCGTCAATCTCACGAGTTACTTTGACCGCACCACCTTCTACCACCACTTCGGACGCAAAGGTACCTTGACCGACATTCATGAGCGCCGCTAGCATTTGCCCTGTTTGGTTGTTGTCGTCATCAATGGCTTGCTTGCCGAGTAGGACAAGCTCCGCCCCTTCGGCTTCTGCCACGCCTTTTAGGATTTTGGCGACTTGTAGCGGATATGGTTTGGCGTCCGTCTCAACCAATACTCCACGGTCAGCACCTAATGCCAATGCCGAACGCAACTGCTCTTGCGATTGGCTGGTGCCAATAGATACGGCGATAATCTCGCTTGCCACGCTCGCCTCCTTTAAGCGAACCGCTTCTTCAATAGCGATTTCACAAAATGGGTTTACGCTCATCTTGGCGTTGGTCAAGTCCACGCCAGACTCATCTGCTTTAACACGCACTTTGACGTTGTGGTCAACAACACGCTTGACAGCAACTAATACTTTCATGGTTACTCCGTTTTTTGGGTTTTAAAAATTTAATAAAAATATATCACATTTATCAGCTTTATGCCACGCTAGATTGTCTAAAATTTATAAATTTTGGTCAAATACTTAACGTGAATGAGCAGTCATTTTTATTTTTTGGCGGTTTGGATAAACAGGAAATGGCATTCTTTTAAAATCATGTACCACAAGGGTAGTACAAGGGCAAATTGCAATTTTCCCTTACATGCTTTTCCAAAATACATTGCCAAATAACAAAAACAAAAAGCACCCAAATTACTTTGAGTGCTTAGCCAATGATATTGGCAATTAGATTTTTTCAATCTCTTCGGCTTGTGGGCCTTTTTTGCCTTCGCCTAGAATGAACGCCACTTTTTGACCTTCAGCTAGGGTTTTAAAACCAGAACCAGTAATGGCACTGTAATGGGCGAATACGTCTTGACCGCCTGCATCTTGGGCGATAAAACCAAAACCTTTGGCTTCATTGAACCATTTAACGGTACCAGTAACTTTGTTTGACATGAGAGTTTTCCTTGAAAATGGGGAAATAATGGCAAAATGCCGTGAAAATATTTATGTTGCCAAAACCGCAAAATAAGTTAAAGATACGACGCTTAAACTCTATATCAAACCGATAAGTTGCCTTAATGGTTCAGTAATAAATCTAACATACGCCCTGATACCAGCACTCGTCCGCAAGTTATCAAAGTCGTTTTTTCGCACAAGGCGAGCAAAACACAATCTATGGTACATAAATACCGTACAGCTAGTATAACAAAGTTTTTATCAAAAAGGGGATTTATTTTTGTAATTTTACAAAAAAGGCAAATCGGTGTAGGGCAAGGCAAGCATACTCACGCAAAGCACAGCAAAGACAAGGGCAAACGACTGCGAATAGGTGAGATATTTGCTAGGCAGGACGATATCCTTTGGGTCATCAGGTAGGTCATCTCCGATGAGTTTCGCCCCTTTTATCCAGCTTAGCAGTGAATACACGCCATACACCACAGGCACGCTCATCAGCACCCCGTCAAATTCCAAAAAGTACAACGCAAGCCCCGACACGATGAGCCATGATGACGTTAAAATGCTGATGACGACAAAGGGGGTATTTTGGGGCAATTTGCCACCGTTACGGGCAACCCATGCCGACTCAATCCAAATCAAAATGGCAATGACAAGACTTGCCAAAATATACAAAATGGCAAAATCGGACAAACTGTTTAAAAAATGGTGAATATTATAAGCTATCATCAAAAAATAAATCTGCACAAATGTGCTATTATACGCTGATTGGGGCGTACTGACAAGGCAAAAAACAACCGCCCAAAGGACGGTCATTTTTATTTAAAAAGAAAATCTAAATCAGTTTTTCTCTTTATCAATGATTTTGTTACCGCCAATCCAAGGCATCATCGCACGCAGTTTAGCCCCTGTTTTTTCAATTTCATGCTCGGCAGTGTTACGGCGACGGGCAGTCATAGATGGATAGTTTAGCTGACCCTCGCTGATAAACATCTTAGCGTATTCGCCTGATTGAATGCGTTTTAGGGCGTTACGCATGGCCGCGCGGGATTGGTCATTGATGACTTCTACACCTGTAACGTATTCGCCATATTCAGCATTGTTAGAAATTGAGTAGTTCATGTCGGCAATACCGCCTTCGTACATCAAATCTACAATCAATTTCAATTCGTGCAAGCACTCAAAATACGCCATTTCAGGGGCGTAGCCTGCTTCTACTAGGGTCTCAAAGCCCATTTTGATAAGCTCAACCGCACCACCGCAAAGAACCGCTTGCTCACCAAATAGGTCGGTTTCGGTTTCGTCTTTGAAAGTGGTCTCGATGATGCCAGAGCGACCACCGCCCACGCCTGACGCATAAGACAAAGCCACTTGCTTGGCGTTGCCTGACACATCACGCCAGATGGCGATAAGGTCAGGGATACCACCGCCTTTGACAAATTCAGAACGCACGGTATGACCAGGGGCTTTTGGGGCAACCATAATCACATCAAGGTCGGCACGGGGCTCAACTTGGTTGTAATGAATGGCAAAACCGTGAGCAAAGGCAAGGGTTGCACCTTGTTTGATATTTGGCTCAATGGTCTCTTTATAAAGCTGACGCTGAAATTCATCAGGGGTCAAAATCATGACAACGTCCGCACCAGCGACCGCATCGGCAGTTTCGGCAACTTTTAGACCAGCGTTCTCGGCTTTTTTCCAAGAAGCAGAGCCAGCACGAAGGCCCACAGTCACATCAACGCCTGAGTCTTTTAGGTTTAGGGCGTGGGCATGACCTTGTGAACCATAGCCGATAATGGCAACTTTTTTGCCTTGAATGATAGACAAATCACAATCTTTGTCATAATAGATATTTAAGCTCATACGAGTTTCCTTAAAAATTGCCATAAATGGCGTTGGGTTGGATTAAATAAATTTAACTATTTTTAATTTGCTTAACCTTTTGTCGGACAGCGATTGGCATAAAACATAATGACAAAATCAACATCATGGTAAAAATCACAATATTCAAACCATTGGCGAATAATATCCGCCTGAACTTTATCTTTTTGGGCTTTTTGCAAAATGCCACGCTCTATCTCAAACATGGTAATGCTAGAAAGCTAACACAATTTTAAATCGGTATTATCAAATCATGTTTTAAATAAAGGCGGGCATTCTGCCAAAATCCATGTCGCCTGATTTTTCCAAATCCGCCAAGCTCATGCCCAATCGTTCAGAATTGCTTTTTTAGGTATGGTTGTATTGGTTCAACAGTTCTTGATAAAACTCGTATGAAATCAGCACTCGTTTATCATCTTGACTGCCAATCAATACAGGCTCTTTTTGGCTGTATTGCCATGCTTGATTTGGACTTTGCTCAAAAAATCGTTGTGTAATCTGCATAACACCCCTACACCGCAAGCGTCCGCTCGCCCCTTGCAATACCAATCACGCCAGAGCGTACCACTTCTAGGATTTTATCTCGTCCGATAACTTCAATAAAGCCATCTAACTTGCCTGCGTCCCCTGTGATAAGAATGGTGTAAAGGTTTGCCGATACGTCCACGATTTGGGCTCGGAATATGTCTGCCGTGCGGTACACTTCTTCACGGTATGCCCCTGTCGCTCGCACTTTGATGAGCATAAGCTCACGCTCAATCTGACTACCGCCAGAGACTTCGGACAGATTTTGGACTTTGACCACTTCAATGAGTTTATGAAGTTGTTTGGTAATCTGCTCAATCTTATCGGCGGTCGTAATCGTGGTCAGGGTAAGCCGTGATAATGTCGGGTCTTCGGTAGCGGCAACGTTTAGCGTATCAATGTTGTAGCCACGCTGACTAAACAGCCCCACCACACGGGACAGCGAGCCTGCTTCGTTTTCCATAAGTACCGAAATCAAGTGTTTTTGTAACTGTGCCATTAGGTACGCTCCCCTTTTGATAACCACATATCACGCATGGACTGCCCTGCCACTTGCATGGGATAGACGTGCTCACTTCTGTCCACATACACATCAATGAACACCAAACCGTCCATTTCTAGGGCTTCTTTTAGCTCCTCCTCCATAGTAGCAGGACTCGTAATTTTTACGCCTTTATGCCCATAGCTTTCGGCAAGTTTGACAAAATCAGGCAGCGATTTCATATAACTTTGGGCATGACGACCTTCGTACAGCATATCTTGCCACTGTTTTACCATACCAAGTTGGGCGTTGTTTAAGTTTAAAATCTTAACAGGCAAATTATACTGCAAGCACGTTGATAGCTCTTGGATATTCATCTGAATGGAGCCTTCGCCTGTGATACAGACGACCGTTTTTTCGGGGCAGGCAAGTTTTGCTGCCATGGCATAAGGCAAGCCCACACCCATAGTACCAAGTCCGCCAGAGTTTAGCCATTGGCGTGGCTCGTCATATTTATAATAAAGGGCTGCGAACATTTGGTGCTGACCGACATCGGAGGTGATAATTGCTTTACCGTCCGTGAGTTTGCACAGCGTTTCAACAACACGTTGGGGCATAATCGCATGAACATCGGCGTCCGTGTCATCGCCATAACGCAGACCATGACGTTTACGCCATTCGCCTATTTGCGTCCACCAGTCGGCAAGGACGTGCTCGTCTAGGCGTTTGTCGCTAGATTTGACAATGCTTACCATTTCGGTCAAGACAGGCTTGACATCGCCCACAATAGGGATATGAGCGTTAATGGTTTTTGAGATTGACGTTGGGTCAATGTCAATGTGGATAATGGTGGCGTTTGGGCAGAATTTTTTGACGTTGTTGGTAACACGGTCATCAAACCTTGCTCCCACCGCCAAAATAACGTCCGCATGGTGCATGGTCATGTTAGCTTCATAAGTGCCGTGCATGCCAAGCATACCGACAAATTGCTCGCTCGTGGCAGGATATGCCCCTAGCCCCATGAGCGTGTTGGTAACGGGCAGATTTAACAAATTGGCAAGTTCACGAAGCTCATCGCTGGCATTACCTTGCACCACGCCACCGCCGGAGTAGACTACAGGGCGTTTGGCAGACAGTAGCACGTCTAGGGCTTTTTTGATTTGACCGCTATGTCCTTTTGATGTTGGCTGATAAGAGCGAATATGAATCTCGCTTGGCATAAAATAGTCAAATTTATCGGCAGGGTTCGTCATGTCCTTTGGAATGTCCACCACCACAGGGCCGGGTCTGCCTGAGCTTGCGATAAAAAAGGCTTTTTTGATAATCGTGGGAATCTCGGCAGGGTTACGCACGACAAAGCTGTGCTTGACCACAGGGCGAGACACGCCAATCATGTCGCATTCTTGAAAGGCATCATCGCCAATCAAAGTACTTGGCACTTGCCCTGCCAATACCACCATAGGAATGGAGTCCATGAACGCTGTGGCAATGGCGGTTACGGTGTTGGTAACGCCCGGCCCTGACGTGGCTAGCACCACACCTGTACGTCCTGTAACACGGCTATAAGCGTCCGCCATGTGTCCTGCCGCCTGCTCGTGGCGAACTAGGATATGCTCAATCTTGTCTTGCTTAAATAGGGCATCATAGATATGTAGCACCGCCCCACCAGGGTAGCCAAAGATATGGGTTACGCCTTCATCAACTAAGGCTTGCACAAGTAGCTCCGCCCCACTCATGGCAACGGTTTCGCCACGGGCAAGTTTGGCTTGATTTTCATGGAAATGTTTGGCAGCGTCTGCCGTCTGAGTATGCCCCGTCATGTTGGGGGCTTGGGTGGTTTGCTCTGTCATATCAATCCTTTTCCCAAATGGGGTGAAACAAAACAACTTGCCAAAGACGTGGTACAAGGACTGACAAAAAGATGAAAATGTCGTCTTGCAGACCGGTAAGTCTTGGGCAATGTTAAGTCGGTATGAATAAACGGTAATCTATTCGCTTGGGCTTAACAAACGTCTTTTTTGATATAAAAAACGCTGACTTATATAACTAATTTTTATAAGTTAAAAAACTTTTAATAAATTTAGTTATTAAAACTAAGATTTTGCTATCTTACCCCAAAACATCTTTTTTGCCAATAGTTTTTTAAAGATTATTGTTAATTTTTTAAAACAACACTAAAATTTACTCAAAAAACGACAAATACCGCATTTATTTGCCTAATCGGTCTTGATTTTATCGTGGTTTTGTTGCAATATTAGCATTATTTTTTGCCGACTGTGGAGATGTGTTTGACATCATCCAACATTAAGGACTTTTCATGAAAATTCATACTTTAACCGCCCTACTTTTTAGTACTGCTGTCTTTGGCATGACCGCCCATGCCGCCTCCACCACGGTTTACAAAAGCGTGGGCAAGCATGGTGAAGTGCGTTATAGCCAGATGCAACCCAAAGACACTCAAAATTTTCAAATATTAGAGATGCGCAGCGATGGACGCACCGCTGATGCAGGGCAACTGGCTCAGCAGGCTGAATCCACACCCAACCTAACTCCTGAAGCTCAGCGTATCGCCGACTTAGAACAGCAAAACAAAGCCCTACAAAACCAAGAGCTTGCCAATCGCTGTCAGTCATTGCGTGCCAACTTCGCCAACCTAACCATTGGTGGTCGTATCTTTGAAACCAATGCCCAAGGTGAAAAAGTCTATCTCAACGACCAAGAGGTTAGTTCAAAACGCCAACAACATCAACAGATGATTGACCAATATTGCAAAGGCATTTAAGCATCCTTACATCAATATTACAAACCCCCTACCACCATCAAGTCATAGGGGGTTTGTTTTAGGTTAAATTTTCTGTTTGCGCAATGTTGATGACAAAATTCCCATCGCTTCACGGTACTTGGTCACGGTTCGCCGTGAGATACTCACACCCTGCTCTTCTAGGATGCTGGTAATGTGGGCATCAGACAGGGGTTTTTTGGGGTCTTCGTTTTGAATCATGCTTTGGATTTGGGCGGAGATGGCGGTTGATGACACCTCGCCATCATCACTACCCACACTCGATGAGAAAAAGTATTTTAAGGGGTATAAACCCTGTGGGGTGAGCATGGTCTTATTGGTGGTCAGCCGTGATACGGTGGACTCATGCAGTCCAATCTCATCAGCGACATTTTTTAAGGTCAAAGGAATCATCGCTTCCACACCCCGCTCCAAAAATCCCTGCTGACGGCGAACGATACAACTTGCCACTTTAAGTAAGTTTTGGTTACGTTCATCGATACTGCGAATGAACAGACGAGCATCATTTAGTTTATCTTTAAGATAAACATTATCATCGCCATCATCGCCTTTTTTGATGAGACTGGCGTATTCTTGGTTAATTTGTAAATTAGGAATGATGTCTTGGTTTAGCATCACTCGCCATGCGTCGGTATCGGCGACATTAACCAAAGATTTTTTGGTATATCTGCCTTTGGTCTCTTCTAAGGCGATGACTAAAATATCAGGAATATCAATACTTTGGTCAATACTACCTTCATTTTTATAAAACTCAGAAGCAGGCTCGGGATTAAGACTGCGGATAATCGCCATCGCCCCTTTTATCTCGGCAGAACTTAGGTCGGTATCCTGCATGAGTGCCTTGATGTTGTTCGCCTCCAAATGATTGGTTGCCCCAAGCACCATATAAGCTTCATCGGCAAAAGGCAAATCAGGGTCATCTTTGGTCAGCTCGTCAAGTTGCAATCTTAGGCACTCAGGCAAGTTTCTCGCTCCCACGCCCGTTGGCGAACACGCCTGAATGCGTTGTAATACCGAAACAATCTCAGGCGGGCTAACCACCTCTTCCCACTGATAAAAGCTGGCAAGGGTCGCCAAATTCTGATACAGCTCATCCACGCCCAAACGGATATAACCCATCTCATCCATGGCATCCAGCAAATAATCCAAAATCAGCGACTCTTTGGCGTTCATGGGACTAAAATTCATCTGAAAACGTACGTGTTCTTGAATGCCAGTATGAGTCGCCCCCAAAAACTCATGCTCATCATCATGCCTGCCCGATGCACCAAAGTCGCCATCATACTCAAAATCAGGGGTATAGACATTATCCCAGTCGCTGTCCATCGCCCCGTCATCCAGCCCCGATTCAGTCAGTTTGTCATAACTGTCACCCTCAAAGGGCTCATCAAAACCATCTGAGTCTTGACTGTCATTTTTTTGCCAATTATTATCCGTCCAGTCATCCAAACTTAGCTCATCACGGTCAAACTCTACCTCAAAACTCTCATCAACCCGTTCAAGCAAAGGGTTGCTGTCCAGCTTCATCTGCACTTCTTGCTCTAATTCAAGGTGCGACAAAGCCAGCAGACGAATCGCCTGTTGCATTTGTGGGGTGAGTTTTTGGGATTGGTTTAAGCCAACGCCCAAGCCAAATGAGAGACCCATGGGTGTACTACTGTCCTACTTATTAACATCTACCAATTTAAAATATCTACCAACTTTTAAATTTTACAACATTTTGGCATAATTTTTGCATAGATTTTGCCAAAAGGCGCAAATTTTACGACATAACACCCCAATAACGCCCATTATTGTTATTTTATAACTCATTTTCCTGCCTAAAATCCCATCACAACCCCATCCATCATAAAGATTACACCAACCATCAAGTTACCCCAAATTTGTCCAAAAGTTGCCTAGCTTGATAAATGGCTTTATAATAAATCCAAAGTTATTTGCCAGTAAGGACAACCATGTCAAAGATTGCCAACATTCAGCTAAACTCCCAAGATAACACTGATAACAACCTAGCCATTATCAAACAGGCGGTCTCTGTCGCCAAAGACAACGGGGCGGATTTGGCAGTTTTGCCTGAAAATGCCTGTGTCATGGGGTCGCAAAAAGAGCTTGCCAGTCGTTTTGATGAAATGGTGGATTTTTATACACGCCTTGCCCGTGATACCGACATTCATATCTTGGCAGGAACCCTCCCTTGCCCCGCTCGCCCTGATGGCACGCCCATAGACGGCAAATTATACGGTAAATTTCGCCAATCTAGCTTATTGTTTGACAATACAGGCACGCTCATCGCCCGCTATGACAAAATCCACTTGTTTCGGGCGTCGGTGGCGGACGGCGTGGGCAGTTATGATGAAGGTCGCACCTTTGAGGCTGGCGATACACCTGTGGTGGCTCACTGCATACTAGGCGGTGTGGCGGTGGGCATAGGGCTAACGGTGTGTTTTGACGTGCGTTTTCCCACGCTTTATCAAAAGCTAAGAGATATGGGGGCGGACATCATCACCGTACCGTCCGCCTTTACCCACACCACAGGCAAAGCCCATTGGCAATCCTTACTGACCGCTCGTGCCTTGGACAGTCAATGTCTCATCATCGGCTCAGCACAAGGTGGCACGCACCATTTTACTCACAAGGACAAACCCCTAACCCGCCAGACGTGGGGGCATGGCATGATAGTCAATGCCAATGGGAAAATCGTGAGTGGTACAGACACGACAGACGGTAGGGAATTTATAATCATTTATGCTGATTTTGATAAAGATGAGCAAGATGATATTCGTAAAAATATGCCGATATTTGAATGTCGGGTGGAATTATAATTAAGGCTTTTTGGCGGTCGCCCTAGGGTGCGTTTTGTCATAAACCTTGGTCAGTGACCCAAAGTCCACATGGGTATAAATCTGCGTGGTGCTAAGGTTGCTATGCCCCAACAGCTCCTGCACCGCACGCAAATCACCACTAGATGACAACAGGTGCGACGCAAAACTGTGGCGAAGCAAATGTGGGTGCAAACTCTGGGCGATACCTGCCCGAGTGGCGCACAGCGACAGACGAAGCTGTATCGCACGCTCGCTTAGTCTTTTGCCATGTCGCTCACTAATGAA
Source organism: Moraxella equi (assembly GCF_002027555.1). GTDB lineage: Bacteria > Pseudomonadota > Gammaproteobacteria > Pseudomonadales > Moraxellaceae > Moraxella > Moraxella equi. The sequence goes on along the minus strand of NZ_MXAP01000021.1, from coordinate 992 downwards.
CAACGCCTTGACGGTACTGGCAGGCGTGATGTCATCAGGCTTGGCAGTTTTGGCGACTTTTTTGGCTTGCCATGATGTGCGATAAGGCAGGTAGGCATTGATGGCTTGTATCGCCTTGGTACCAACAGGGACGACACGCATTTTTTTGCCTTTGCCCAGCACCCTAACCGATTTGGCGGTCAAATCCACATCCGCCACATCAAGCGATGCCAGCTCCGCCAAACGCAGTCCGCTACTGTACATCAGCTCAAACATCGCCTTATCTCGCACCCACAAATCCGCCTGCTCGGGGTCATCGGGTGGGGCTTGCTCCAAAAGCTGTGTCATCAAATCCACATCTAACACCACAGGCAAGGGCTTGGGGGCGGATTTTAGGCGATAACCGATGGTCGGGTTACAGATAGTCACTTTGCCGTCTGTCATCCACTCCTGCTCCTTGATGGCAAACTGATAAAACCGCTTGATGGCAGAAATGTCCCGTTTGACACTCACCCTCTGCACCCTATCCTGCTCCAACCGTGTCACGACATACCACTCCAAATCCTTGGGGCGACAGTCCTGCCAGTCCACGCCATAACGCCCCAAAAACTCGCCAAAGCGGTGCATGCTCGCCCGATACGCCGACAGCGTGTGGGGCGAATACTTCTGCCCTGTCAGCGACGACAGCCAACGCTCTATCGCTGATAGCAGAGTCTGAGTCATGGCTTGCTTTGGGTCTGTATCATGGCTAATGGTCATGTCATGAGCCTGCTCTGCTTGCCTAGCTAGGCTTGGTGGATGAGCGTCACTGGATGATTGGGCGGAGTGGGTTTGGTTTAAAATGGCGGACAGTCTCATGGCTATTATTGGATAAATGCTAGATAAGTATTGGATAAATATCGGGCAAATTATTTGGTGGATTTGGTAAATTGGTAAAATCAGACTAGGAAATTTAAGAACAACTATCTTATCACGATTTGTCATGACAACCAAATAATTAGCGTTATGTTAGC
>NZ_MXAP01000200.1 GCF_002027555.1 Moraxella equi | reverse complement strand
AAAAACACAACCTAATATTAATATAAGGTTGTGTTTTAAAAAGGTGAAATGGCTGATTAGCCGATGGCTTTGTTTTGTTTGATGTCGTAACCCATTTGAGTTTCGGCACCACGACCGCCACGCTCGGTTTGTTCCCAGTATTGGTTTTTGATTTTGACGGCTTGGAATGAGTAATTCACATAAAGAACTTCATTGTCCTTGGAACCGACGAACTCAACGCCAGTTACCATGACGTCTTCTAGTGTGATTCTAGAGTACTCAATCTGTTCGCCACCTGCCTTGCAAACTGAGATTTCCACTTTGGGGATGTGCCGACCAATGGCACTGTGTTTGAGAACGGTAGGAGCTGCCTTATCAATAGCGGCTGTTACTTTTAGGTCTTGGAAATTAACCTTGCCCGCACCACCACCACCACCTGTGGTTAGAGTGGCAGGCTGACTGGCACCCCATGTAAAGTTATGAACATCAATCCAATCCTTGTGTCCTGCATCCTTGGATTCGCCATTCACGCCATCGATTTTTAAGAAAATATCTATAGCCATAATGTGCACCTTTATAAAAGAAAATGTGAGTTTGATTAACTCATCAATGGGAGATACACTACTTTATAAATAATATCGTATCTCATTTAAATGAGTTCATGTGATTATAGCGAAAACAAAATAAATAATCAAGCAAATTTTTTTCACCCCCCCTTGACCCCTCCCGCCC
>NZ_MXAP01000020.1 GCF_002027555.1 Moraxella equi | reverse complement strand
TTGGAAAGAGGTCTAATATAATCCAAAAAATCGTCTTTCGATTTGTATAAACTTTTGAATATACTGAGTTTTTGTGTAAAATACGAAAGCTGTTTAAAGTGTTGAATTTTCATGGTATTATGTAAAAATGTTATCAATGCTCAATAATCTCCTTGTATATTCCCAATAAGTTATAATAAGCAAACTTTACGTTATTTACATCTTGCACACGCCCTGAAAAATACAATGTTGTGTATCTTGTATTGGGTCTAGAGGGTGGATAATCTTTTATTAACAAAGCTGTGTATTGTCAGAGATGAAGCTCAATAAATCTTAATGTGAGAAGCGAGGTGGGGCGTAAGAGCAAATCAAATCCACCCTTGATTGCAGTCCTACCTTAATTGTAAAAACTCATTTCACCACCAAATCCGACCCAAAGGTATGTCTTAGGCGGTTTAGGTTGTTATCAGATGGATACAAGCGAAAACGGTCATTCGTCAGCACTTTACAAATACTGCATTCATCGTACAAATACAGCGACACAGGCAGACAGCCGTCGGGGGTGTTGCCATTTGCGTCAATGATGGCTCCCCCGTCTTCGGTCGTTGTCTCGGATTTGATGAATCCAGCAATCTCATCGGGGTTGGGCGGAACATTCTCTTTTAGCAGACTGGTCAGTACCGACAGTCGTTCGGTGTCGTGGCTGTGCAGTTTGACGTGCAGACTGTCCAACGATTTTAGGCGAGACTCAATGATGTTCTTACCCCCTTGTAGGCGAGCGAACACCCGTCCGTCATTTTCGCTGACACTAATGCGAGCGATGAGAATCACGCCGTTTAGGTTGTTTAGCTGTTCCCAGTCTTTTTTGTCAATCTTTGCCAATGTCTGCATGTTTAGGCGTTTGGGGTTGAAGTTTTTGTCTTCTTTGGTAAGATGGGCGTATTTTTGGCTTAGGACGGCATTTAAGCTGATGTTGCTTTCAAGCAGGGGCGAGATACGTTGGTATTTGTCCATATAACAGCTAAGCTCCAAGCGACAACTGCCGTCATCTAAGGTGATGGCGACACGGTTACCAAAGTTTGCCACGTCTATCACCAGTCCTGCGACCAAGGCAAATTTGCCATAGCCCGTCTCGGACACTTCGCTTAGGTTTTTGACGTTGGTATAACGGGGCAACTCATCACGATAAGCGTCCATGGGATGACCTGTCAGATACAGTCCCAACGTGTCTTTCTCGCCACGCAGGCGAGTTTGGTCGCCCCAGATGATGTCAGGCAAGGGCGGAGCGACAGACAGCCCTTCGTCCACTTCGGCAAATAAGTCAAATGTACCTGCTTCGCTGTTTAGTCGGTTTTGGTGAGCCACTTCCATGGCTTGGGGGAGTTGCTCCCAAAGTCCGCCACGGATTTGGTAGGATAAGTTTTTGCCATGAATGTCAAGCAGTTCGGGACGTAGCACGCCTGCTAGGTCATCAAAACAGCCAGCATTGATGAGAGCTTCTAAGGCACGTTTGCCGACTTTTTTGGTGTCCACACGGTTACAAAAATCGTATAAATCCTTAAAAGCCCCTTCGCTTCTTGCCTTGACGATACTGGCAACCGCGTCTTCGCCCACGCCTTTGACTGCTCCTAGCCCATAGATGATGGTTTTGGGGTCACGAGCGACGAAGTGAAATTGGCTGTGATTGACCGATGGCGGCAGCACTTCTAGGTCAAAGTTATCCTTGCAGTCGCTGATTAAAAAGACCACGGTATCGGTATCATCCATCTCCGATGTCAGCACTGCCGCCATGAACTCGGCAGGGTAGTAATGTTTTAGATAAGCGGTTTGGTAGGCAAGCACGCCATAGGCTGCCGAGTGCGATTTGTTAAAGCCATAGCCTGCAAATTTCTCTACAAGCTCAAAAATCTTAATGGCAAGCTCACCATCCACGCCAAGCCCGATAGCCCCTTCTTCAAATATCGACCGCTGAGCTGCCATCTCTTCGGGCTTTTTCTTGCCCATGGCACGCCTTAGCATGTCCGCTCCGCCTAGGGTGTAGCCTGCTAGGGTCTGGGCGATTTGCATGACCTGCTCTTGATAGACGATGACCCCATAAGTCGACTCTAAGGCAGGTTTTAGCCAGTCGTGCTGATATTGGGGGTCAGGGTAGGCGACTTCTTGTATGCCGTGCTTGCGGTCGATAAAGTCCGACACCATCCCCGTCTCCAAAGGACCGGGGCGGTACAAGGCACACATGGCGATGACGTCTTCGATGTTGGATGGTTTTAACTGTTTTAGGTATTTTTTCATGCCCGAGCTTTCAAGCTGGAACACCGCCGTGGTGTTGCCATTTTGTAGGACATGCTCATACACCGCCGTGTCATCTAAGGGCAACTCATCTAGGTCAATGGGGTCTTTGCCTTCTCTGGCAAGGCGTTCATCGATGTTGTTAATGGCGGATTTGATGACGGTCAAGTTTCTAAGTCCCAAAAAGTCAAACTTCACCAGTCCGACTGCTTCTACGTCGTCTTTGTCGTACTGACTGACAAAATGCCCTTCATCATCGGCATAAATGGCACTAAAATCACTGATACGATTCGGGGCGATGAGTACGCCCCCTGCGTGCTTACCGACGTTACGGGTCATGCCTTCAAGTTTCTGTGCCATCTCCCAAATCTCAACCGCCTGTTCGTGGTCTTGGGTATCGGCATTGGTGAGCAAATCTTTTAATAAAGGCTCTTCTTTGACCGCGTCTTCAAGCGAGATACCGGGGGTTTTGGGGATGAGTTTAGAGATTTTATCGGCAAGACCGTATGATTTGCCCTGTACCCGTGCCACGTCTCGCACCACAGCCCTTGCCGCCATCGTACCGAAGGTGATGATTTGTGAGACCGCCATTCGCCCATAAGTATCGGCAACATAAGCGATGACACGGTCTCGCCCTTCGATGCAAAAGTCCACATCAAAGTCAGGCATGCTGACACGTTCAGGGTTTAGAAATCTCTCAAAGAGCAAATCATACCGCAAGGGGTCTAAGTCGGTGATGTTTAGGCTATACGCCACCAGTGAGCCTGCCCCCGAACCACGCCCCGGACCGACAGGCACGCCATTTTCTTTTGCCCAGCGGATGAAGTCCATCACGATGAGAAAGTAGCCTGGAAAGCCCATTTTTAAGATGATGTCCACTTCAAATTTAAGGCGTTCATCATAAGGCTTTCGCACATCCGCCCAGCTCTCATCTCGGCTCTCGGGTGGATAGAGTTTGTCTAATCGTCTGTTTAACCCATCTTCGGATGTTTTGCGGAAAAACTCTTCTTCGGTCATGCCTTCGGGTATGGGAAAGGCGGGCAAAAAGTTTTTACCAAGGGTGAGCGTGACGTTACAGCGAGAGGCGAGCAGGGCGGTGTTTTCAATGACTTGGGGGATATCAGCAAACAAAGCACTCATCTCGCTTTGGGTTTTAAAATACTGCAACTCACTATAAATACGAGGGCGTGTGGTGTCCGCCAGCACATAGCCACTGGCGATACACACACGAGCTTCATGAGCGTCAAAGTCAGTACTGGCGGTGTCTTCTTTGCCTTGACTGCGAACACTCGCGTTCATAAAACGCACGTCATTATGAGCGATGATAGGCACGCCAAATCTCGCCCCTGCCATGATGATGTCACGGTTTAGGTCGTCATCATGGACGTGGGTGCGTTTGACCGCCAGATACAGACGGTCGCCAAAGGCTTGTTGCCATGTGCCTATCGCATTCATTCCCCCACGCAAAGCGGACGTTATCTCTGAGCGGTGCGTGAGTATGGCGATAATCCCTGCGTTTTTGGCAGGGTCGAACAAATCCCGTTTTAACACAATGGGCGTGCTGACCGTCACTTTGCCGTTCTCGCCCATGGGTCGGTTAGTGTAGCTGTCTGAGACTAGGCGCAGGATGTTTTGGTAGCCGTCGTTGTTCATGGCATAGAGTATGACGCTAAAACTCTCATGTTCGGCGGTCGCACTAAAATCATCGCCCGTGATGACTTCCGTGCCAAGCAAGGGCTTGATACCAGCACCAAGGCAGGCTTTATAAAACTTGACTAGGGCAAAGGTGTTTTTAAAATCGGCAATGCCCAAGGCGGTCTGTCCGTCATCCACGGCACGTTTGACCAGCTCTTTGATTTTGACGATAGAATCAACAATGGCGTATTCGGTACGCACGCCCAAATGCACAAATGACATAAATTCGCTCTGTTTTAATTTTTAAATGGGTTTGGGCAAATAATTGGCAAAATAAAAGGTTATTGACTATATAGATGATTTTTAAAATTTAAACGGTTTTTAAAATTTTCATGTTTAACATGAGTCGTGTTTATTCATGTTATTTTGGTAAATTTGCTAGGAAAAATATATTTACAAAGATGACTGATTGATTTTAAAAAAAATTGTCATAAAGCAAACCGCCATTTTCCTGACAAATTTATTTAATTTAATTTAACACACCATCAATTTAAAACACCAACACATCACAACGCCACGGGTATGGGGTTAATCTCTTGGCTTTTTTGATAAAATCCCACGCCTAGCGACATCACAAACAGCAACACAAACACCGCCAAGACACCCAGCACGGCTTTTTTAAGATAAGGATAGCATTTGGAGCAGGCGTGTTTGAGGTCGTATTTTTTCATTATATAAATCAATGGGTTGGGGTTTGTTTTAATATACCCAAAAAACTTCAAAATTAACACACACGCAATGATGTTTGGATGTAGGGGCGTGCTGAGCACGCCTATATAGTCTGCCAACTTTGAAATAATACTGTGTCAAACTCGCTCGTAGTACTACTTGTACAACTTCGCTCGTTTTCCTTGTCTTATTTCAAATTTGTTTGACTATAACAATGACAACATTAAAGGATGTGTGGAGCTAATCTCTACAAACCCGTGGTAAATATCAGGTTTGTTAGGCATAAACTTATCAATGATTGCTAAATGGGGTTATTATAACATGGAAAATTTACCAAAATCACGGTAAAATTAAGGAAATTTTTCGGGGTCATCCCAGTCATCATCTTATCATCAATACCGAGCCGATTTGTCCATGTTTCATATCATCCAGTCCAATAACACCGACCGTCTTGTGGGTCATCTGATTGATTTTTACCAAAAAAATAACGCAGAAGATGACCTTGCCCATCTAATTTTTACCCCGTTCACCGTCATCGTGCCGTCCATGGTGTTGGGCGACTGGCTGACCAAGACCGTGGCGAGCCGTGTGGGCATTAGCACGCTGTTTACCGCTCAGTTTTGGGGTAAATACCAGTGGGACATGATGAAAACGGTGTTGGAGCTAGACGCGCAGGCACACCCCCATGACGCTCTGTCCGTGCCAGAAGTGGCAGTTTTGTCGGCGTCCATCATGCGTTGGCGGATTTTTGGCTTTGTGATGAGTGAGTTTGAAAAAAATAACCGACTGCTTGATGATACGGCTCATCCGCTTTATTTTTTGATAAAGCCTTTGTATGATGACGACACAGACACTCTGCCCGAGACTCGGCTGTGGCAGGCGTGCGATGAGTTATCACGCCTATATGTGCGGTATCTGACCCATCGCCCCGAGTGGCTTCGTGACTGGGCAAATGGCGTGTCGCTTAACGATACCGTCAAGCAGATGATGAGCGAGAAAGAACGACTGGACAAAGTCTTTGGGGCGATACAGCCGAGCGATGACAATAATAATGATAAATCTGATGACAAATCCGATAAAGCCAATGCCAGCGACATGCCTGAGTGGCTCGTTGAGCATTATCTGGATTTGGAGCGACTGCTTGGCTATCTGTGGCAACAGCTTTTTGGCGAGACCTATCGTTATCGCTTGGCATTAAAAGAGCGTTTTTGGCAGGTGCTGTCAGGCAAGCGAGACGGCACGGCTAACAATACCAATCATGCCAACCATACCAGTGGCGAATCATTGTCCATGCGTGCCATACAGGCTTTGCCCAAAGCCCTGTATCTATTTACCGTGCAACAAATCCCCAAAGTGGAGCTTGATTTTTTAAAACAGCTGTCTTTGTCTTTGGATGTGGTGCTACTACACTTTAACCCATCGATGATGTTTTGGGCGGACATCGTGGACAGACAATGGCTAAAAACCCAGCAAATCATCCGTCCGCACATGGTCTATCTTAAAGACTACGGGCATGGGTTGTTATCACGACTGGGCAAAGAGTCCCGAGACACCTTTGCCATGCTTGCCGACTTATCGGGGGGCGACAGCCACGCCACATGGCAGGTGCGTTGGCAGGATGATTTTGATGAGTCCGTGCCCAAGAGTGGTGCACTGCCGAACCTACTACAAAGCTTAAAGGCGGACATTCTCATGCTAAACCATGACAAGGACGTCCATGAGCAGGCAGGCGGACAAATCGTGGCAACCTTGCTTGATGATGAGCTATTTGCCCATGATGATATGGCAGATGATACGCTCATGCAAAAAGTCCGCCCCAAGACACCGCTTGGGCTAGACATCGGGGCGGACATGGGCAGTCTGTCCATACACGCCTGCCACAGCCTAAAACGCCAATTGGAGCTGTCTCGGCTCATGATAGCCAAATACCTCAATGATAACCCCGAGCGACGCCTTGCCGATGTGGTCGTGCTACTGCCTGATATTATCAGTAGCGAAGACATCATTCGCTCGGTGTTCCCTGACGGACGGGGGGCGGACGGTCTGACCTTGCCCATCAAAATCACAGGCACGCCCGATAAGAGCATCGATGAGCTGATGGGGGCTATCATGGGTTTTTATACCTTATTGGGAGAACCGACCAGTCGGTTTTATGCTGATGAAGTCTATGAATGGCTACTGACCCCTGCGTTATATGAGAGCTTTGGGCTGTCGTTTGATGAGATGAGACGGGGCGTGGAGCTACTAAGGCAGGCAGGGTTTAGACGGGGTTTTGATGAAAAGCACTTATCGGCGACGTTGCACGCTGATGACAGCGATTATCGCTATACGTTTAGCCATGCCTTAGACCGTTTGGTGTTGGGGCTATTGACCCCGACCAAAACCCCAAGCCGTGCCTTACATCCCTTTGTGTGGCGTGCAGGGGCGTTTGGTGAAGCAAGCCTACCGCTCATGGGCGTAAGTCTGGGCGATGAGCCTGTGGTTCATGCCTTGACCGCCATCCATGCGGGACTATCTGCCAACCGCCAACAGCTCACCGCCGTGGACAGCGTGGAGCGACTTTTGAACCACATCGAGCATGATGTCATCAACCGCTACTTTGGGTATTGGCATGACAGCGTTGCCATGCGGGCGATTTTTAACACCAAAAACGCCATGATGAGTAGCCTGCGAGCGAACCGCTATTATCATCGCCATCTGACCGTGGGACAGGAGCAGGTCGGCAGTGTAGTAAGTACTGATGAGATTCGCCTGTCGATGAAGTTCGTGTTGGAGAGTCTATCTGAGACGGTCAAGGCACAGGCGATTAGTGCCGAGCCATCAGAAGTCATTACCTTTGCCCGCTTTGGGGCGGTGCGGAGTATTCCTTTTGGCATGACGGTCATGCTGGACATGAATTTGGCGTCCTTTCCACGCCAAGACAGGGCGGTGCGACTCGATTTGATGCGTGCAGGGGTGCGACGACTGGGCGACCGCTATAACGAAGATGATGATAATGGGGCGTTTTTGGATGCCTTGCTATGTACCAAAGATGCGTGTGTGATTTTTTATCAAGGGCTAAGCAGTGACGGCAAAACCAAGCTGTTGCCTGCGTCTGTTGTCGGCGAGCTGATAGAATTTTTAAAAACCGAAGCCCAGTGGCGGACTGACGGCATGGATGATTGGCAGGCAGGTGCAGGGATAGAGACAGATGGCATGGATGATGACATTACCACACTCATCAATCAGCTCATGCCTACCCTAGTCGAAGATTATCTCATCACTTACCATAGCCCGACATTCTTTGACAAGGCGGTGTATTATCATGATGACCATCAGATGACCCCTACTGATGACGTGGCAGGACAGCTCAAAGCACACCTAACAGCGAGACTGACCGCCCTAAAACACCGCCAAAAACAAGCCCTGCCCCCGCCGCAGCTGTGGCAGGACATCCGCCACACCCTAGACAGCCCAGTCTCCACACCACAGCCATCATCGCTCATCATGGATGATACGGCAGTGCAAAAGTTGGCAGACTGGCTTGGGCAGTCTTTGGCTTGTTCAGATGATAAGGCACTTGCCCGTCATATCAAGGCGATGTGCGAGCATTATGAGCTGACTTTGCCGACACACATGCAGGCAGGCGAGCTTATTGGTCGCTTTAAAAACCTAAGCAAAACCTACTTACATGACAAAGTCAAGATAGACAAAGAACGCACCCCTGATGAGCAAAACGAGCCGTTGAGCTTAGACTCATTGGCCAATTATCACATGAATGAGCTGTTCATCCGTGGGGCACAGTTTGGGCTGTTTGACACGCAGACGGGCGATGAGTCATTTCGGCAGGTGCTAGACACCATGAGTAGGGCAAGCGACCATCGCCATAATGACGCCATCTTTGCCATGCAGTCGCTGTATTATGGCGACCGACTGCCAGCAGGGCAGTTACGCTTATCCACGCCTGATGAGTATTTTACCGAGCTTAAAGACGACCTTGGCGAGTTTAGTAATACGCTAGATACACTCAAACAGGATGAGCGTTATGCCATGGCATTAGGTGTGATGGGCGGTTTGCTAAGCACCACTTCTGAGCAAAGTGTCCCGCTCATCTGTGATGACATCCACATTGACATCACCGTCAGTCTGCCGACCGATGACCCATCTGGCACACCTGACTCATCTTGGCGAACCATCTTGCCAAACTCTGCCCGAGCTGAGCATTTATTCCGTTTTTTTGTTCATCATCTGTTATGGCAGGTGACGGGCGATGATGATAAATTTAGCTTGTGGCAATACCGCAAGGCAGGTGGGGACACTCATCTGACAGGGCGGACATTTGCCATCGGGGGCATTGACACACGCACCGCCAAAGCCTATATCCTAAACCTAATCGTATTGGCACAGCTTGCCAAACGTGAGTTGATTGTCATGACGCACCGAGACGCTTTGGCATACATCGCCCGCAGTCAGACAGATGATGCAAAAATCACGCCTAAGCTGTTTGAAAAATGGACAGGAAAACCCAGCAATAATGATGATAGGATTTATGAAACCGACAGTCGCCATGAGACATGGCAGTTGGCATTACAAGGGGCTGACCCCTACAAAGCCTTGACGACGTATCTACCCTTGGCGTTGCCACTGTATCAGCTGATGTTTGGCTCGCTGATTGCCATTGACAAATTAAATAAAAAAAGTGATAAGGATAATACATGACAAATCTGACCGACATCCCTGCCATTGCTTGCACACTTAGTAATGGCTATTTGATAGAAGCGTCCGCAGGCACGGGCAAGACATGGACATTGACCGGCATTATTTTACGGCTATTGATAGAGAAAAAATACGCCCCCGAGCGTATTATTGCCACGACCTTCACACGAGCGTCCGCCAGCGAAATGCAAGAGCGGATACAGGCTCGTATCAGTAGTTTTTATCGCTATGTCTCTTGGCTAAACGGGCAAAAGGCGGCTCATGCTCACTGGTTTTATCACGCCCAAGACACGGACAGCGATACCGCCAGAGACATCAATGAGACATGGGGACAGATAGTAGAGCAGGCAGGCGTGGCAGGCATTGCCGACCATGATGACCCGATTAATGAGTATTTGATAAAACAGCTCATCACAGACAGCGACCCCAATGCCCTGACGTTGGCGATTCGGCGGTGTTCACTCCTGCTTGCGACGTTGGATAAGCTGTTTGTGGGGACACTAGACAGCCTTGCCCAAAAGTGGCTCAAAGAATTTGCCGACCAAATCGGCTATCAGATGAATACCGAGCTTAGCACGAGCAGCAATGAGCTAACCTGTGCTCTCATTCATGACGCCCTACGCCGTGAGCATGTGCGAGTGGCTCAGTTGCCACTGTATGCACTCATTGACAAGGCGGTGTTTAGCGATATAGGTTCGGCACATCAAGTGGTTACCGTGGCACTTAATTTCTATGACGCTCCCATCGATACCATGGCAAGTGTGGATGACTATTTGGCGATGTTGGATAAACGGTTGATGTCTGTCTTTGAGATTATATCGGTCTTTGAGCCGTTTTATGAGCTTGATTATATGCTGGCATTTGGGTTTAAAAATGTCGGTATAGCCATCAAAGAATTTGGGCGTTTAAAAAACATCATGGAAATGATAAAAATCCATCATTTAGATTTTGTGAATCATGTCAGTGATGAAGATAAAAGTTTTTTGGATAAGTTAGAAGATATTAAAAAAGAAACAAATTTTAAAAAAGGCTTTGAAAATAACAAACAAGCCTTTCTTGCTTTGCCGTTGGATAAATTATTAATCATCCGTGAAACAGTAACTGCCATCAAGGAAATTGCTGATTATTATAAATCCCATTTATATCAGACCATTGCCAAGGACGTGCGGGTATTATTAAAAAGCACCTTAGAACGTCAGCACAAAAGCACCTTTACTTTTCAAATGGTGCGACTCATCGAAGCCTTAGAGCATAGCCCTGAGCTGGCAAGGCACATTCGCCATCATTATCCTGTGGCACTCATTGATGAATCCCAAGACATTAATGGACTGCAAAAACGCTTAATAGAGCTTGTTTATTTGGATTATTTTAAAGAAAGGCGAGACAAAGGCAAATCTAGCGCGGGATTTTTATTATTGGTTGGCGACCCCAAGCAGGCGATTTATCGTTTTCGGGGCGGGGATGTTGCCAATTATAACAGCATTAAACATTATGGACAGACCGATATATTACCGCCTTTATTAAACAGCAAGCTGACACTCACGACCAACCGCCGTTCTAATAGCGAGTTAATCGACAGTTTAAATCATTGGTTCGCTCATCAAGATAACGTTCATAATCCTGCTTATCTGGGCGACGGCATTTATTATCAGTCCATCACCGCTCACAAAGAGCAAAGTTTATTATCATGGCAATATTTGAATAAGCCAGCATTGCCTGATTATTTGGGGCATAAGCCATTAACATTATTGCATTTGCCTTATAAAAAAGATGATGACAATAAAAAGTTGGATAAATACCAATATATCGCCCATCATATTAATAGCTTATTGCAAGGCGGACATACCCTTGATGATAAAAAAATCAAACCTGATGACATTGCGGTATTGGCACGCACCAAAAAAGATTTGGCACAACTAAAAAAACAGTTGGATAAATTGGGTATTCCATCGATTTCGCCCAATGACATTAATGTTTTTACCACAGAGTCGGCAAAAGATTTATATGCTCTGCTCACTGCCATGATAAACCAAGAGCGAGAGATTTTAGGACGACTTTTTATTACCCAATTATTTGGTTATGAGTTAAGAGAGGTTACTGATTTATTAAATGATGAACAAGTCGCCCAGTCCGTTGTTTTTTATTTAAAAGAATGCCATCAGCGGTTTTTAAAATATGGCATTGCCAGTGCTTTGACTTATGCTTTATTACACCATCCGTTATCCGATGATAATCTGTGGCAAACATCTGCTAAGGCAGGCGAGCGATATTTGGCGGATTTGTGGCAACTGACCGAACTGATAGGGCGAGAATATACCCATCAGGATAATAACGAGATAAAACTCATGAATTGGCTCGCCGATAAAATGACAGGGCAAGATGATAATGAAGACTATCAGCAGATGATATTGCCAAGCGAGTCGGGCGTGAATCTCATGACCATTCACAAATCAAAAGGTTTGGAATTTCCCATTGTCTATGTCATGAATTTAGATGACCCTGCCATAAGTAAGAACCACAAAGACATGTTTTATGCTTATAGTGATAAGCAATATAACCGCCGTATATCGCCCATCAAAGATAAAATGGCTCATAACGAGATAATAAGCAATTATTATAAAACCAAACAAAACCAAGAATTGCTTGATGAGCGTTTGCGAGTGGGTTATGTGGCATTGACCCGAGCGTCAGAGCAGACTTTTGTGGTCGGGCAGGATTTATATAGTGCTGGTCAAATAGATGAGCGACCATTGTTTTTATGGTTCGATTGTAAACAGAAAGATATCATATTGCCCGAGCGACTGACAGATAAAGTGGACGTTATTGATTTGGCAAAATCAGAACAGCTGATAACCGATAACTATCAAGGCGATGATGTGGTATTGACCCCGATACATTATCAGCCATGGCAGGCGGTATTTGCCAAAGCGTATTTTTATGGGGTGTCCAAGACCAGTGCCACGGCATTGATGAGTGTGTTTAATAAACCATCAGTGATGGATGATGATAATGCCATCGATGATGAGATAGCCATCATTCCACAAATGGCGACAATCACAGATGATATTATCTCTTATCCTGAGAATGACATTCGCCCATTATTTGAAAAAGGCGTGAATGCAGGAACGTTTTTACATCATTTATTACAATTTATCGACCCCAATGATAAAAATAACATCAGCAGTCGCATTGATGATGAGATTCGCCAATTAAACTTTGCTCATGCTTATCACAGCACTCATGGCGACATATCGCATGAGTCAAATGATGAATTAGCTAATGAATTGGCTAATCAGGCTCTATTAAACCATCATCAAGCATTGATAGAATGGCTGTATGACATTAGTCACACACCATTTTTATCATCAAAGATAAGTTTGAGTGCATTAGCTCCTAGTCGCCTTGCCAAAGAAATGTCTTTTACCCTAAGATTGACCGAGTCATTTAATATCAATGAGCTAAATGAGATATTTAAAACGCACAGCGACAAAGAGATAATACTTACCGAGCAAAACCCATCTGCTTATTATAAATATCTCAATGGCGAGATAGATTTGGTTTATGAACATCAAGGCAAGTTTTATGTTGTGGATTATAAATCCAACTTTATCGGCGAGAGCTTGTCGCATTATCGCCATGATTCATTAGAATCCGCCATGAACAAAGCAGGCTATTGGCTCCAAGCGTGCGTGTATCAAGTGGCATTGCACCGTTTATTAAAATTACGCATAAAAGATTATGTCGGGCGTGAAGAGCAGTATTTGGGAGCGGTGGAATTTGTTTTTTTGCGGGGCGTGGATAAGCATGATCCAAATTTGGGGCATATTGCTTGGCAAGTGCCATTACCGCTTATTTATGCGTTGGATAAATTATTTGGTTAAGTTTTTATATTTGATTAAATGATTTTAAGTTTTTGAATGGTTTAATCAGACAATTTGACTAAAACCGATTAAAAACGTTATTTATTTTAAAATAAACCGCTAATATAAAAGAAAATCCATGAATACTCCTTATCAAAACAACATCGCCCAATATCTCATCAGACGCATGCAGGATAATGCTAACTGGTATCATGAGACAGGATGTATTGATGACTTTGTATTTAATACGGCTGATGAGACGATATTTTGTTTGATTCATTTTGTCATCAGTCAGTTATTGCATGACGGGCATACGGTATTATTATTAAATAGGCATGATGATATTCATAATACCCAAAATACCGCCCATGATAAATTAAGCCCGTGGCAGTTGTCAGTATTACATCCTATCATCTCGCTCATTAGCGATAAAGTGGGCGATGAGTTGGATTTTAATGCTATTTTTGGGCGTATTGATGAATTGTCAAATGATAAAACGGCTTTGGCTCATTATGTTCACCACACCCAACATGACCTAAAAGAGCGGTATTATCAGCACAGTATTATCACCAAAAGCCACAGCCATCAGTCAGATGAGCAGGTGGTGACACAGCTTGGCGAGCTGATGATTTGTGCGTTGCGTTTTTATTATGTGACGAGTATCACGCTGGGTCGGGATTTTGATGAGTTTATCAAGCGATTATACGCCAACCCTTTCTTTGCTCATGGCGATGATGAAAAGCCAGATAGGGCGGTGGTGTTTTATCATGATGATGATACGCTGTATCTGTGGCTCGGTCGCAGTTATCAAGCGGAGCGTGAGCTGTTGTCCGCCATTCATGAGATTCGCCACAGTCCCATCCACGCCCTAGATTTGCCCATCAATCCATCGCTAAACCCTGAGCAACAGCAAGCCATCAGGCAGGTGGCGAGCGAGCCGTTTAGTATCATCACGGGTGGACCGGGAACGGGCAAGACTTTTACGGTCGCACAGATTGTACTGGCGTTGCACCATGCCCTGTCAGATGTGGGCGGAGAGCTGAGTCTGGCACTGGTCGCCCCCACGGGCAAGGCATCACAGCGGATGGCGGAGTCGCTTCAAAACGCACTCTCGGGCAGTCAGACCAACATCACTTTGCCTGAGCCGATGACCATTCATCGCCTGCTTGGCATTGGCATGAGTGGTACGCCCCGCTACCATGTGTCAAACCCACTGCCGTATGAGCTGATTGTTGTGGATGAAGCGTCCATGCTGGGTACGGAGCTGGCTCGCCATCTGCTCTGTGCCGTCAAGCGTGGGACTAGGATTATCCTGCTCGGCGACGCTCATCAGCTCTCGGCGGTGGACGCAGGGGCGGTGCTGGCGGATTTGTGTCGCATACCGAGCTTGATGACGGCACGCACGCATTTGGTTGTATCCAACCGTTTTTCTAGGGATTCGGGCATTGGGCGTTTGGCACAGCTTATCAATCAACCAGAAAACATCGCCTTTGACAAGCTCATCGCACTCATTCATCAAGAAAACCATCTGTCATGGACGGACATCGCCTTTTTAACAGCACAGCGGTCATTGTTGCGACAGCAGTTTTATAAAAACATCGCTGATGAATATATGGCACCTGATGGATTTTTTGCCTTAACCAAAACATTAAAAAAACAGTTTGCCACATATGGTGATGATGAAAAACAAACACAGCTACAAGCATTAAATGAGCGGTTTAATCAATATCGTATTTTGACTGCATCACATATCGGCAGTTGTGGCGATGAGCTGATTAATGGCTTTATTGAATCATTGCACCGTGATTATTTAAAACTGCCGACGGTAAAATCGCCTTGGTATCATGGTCGCCCTGTGATGATATTAAAAAATCGCTATGATTTGGGATTGTTTAATGGCGATATTGGCATTTGTTTGCAAAGTGGCAAACGAAGTCATGAATTGTCGGTGTATTTTGGCGATTCGGTTAAAGGCTTGCCGATTAATATGCTAGACGGAGATATTGCCACAACCGCCTATGCGATGACCGTGCATAAATCACAGGGGTCAGAATTTGAAAAAGTCGCTGTGGTCTTTAATGATGATAACGAGCGTTTATTATCCAAGGAGCTGATTTATACCGCCATTACCCGTGCCAAAACCAAAGTGGCAATATACAGCACCGAGCAGGCATTATTAAAAGCGGTTAATACCCCAACAATCCGACAGACAGGATTATTGGTGCATGATGATATAAAAGGTGGGGTGGATTGAAAATTGGGTTTTAATTAGCGATCATTCATAAAGTGAGTAGAGGTAGTCATTTATGCTCTTGTAAGACTTGGTGGTTTTGAAAAATAATGACAAAATAAAAATCGGGACATTCGCCCGATTTTTATATGGTACAAATTTATCGCATAAATTTACCCGAAAAACCCTTCATCAAATGCCATGATGCTATCCGCCCCATTTTTTGCCATGACCGCATGGGCGTGCAGGCGTGGCAGGATACGAGCGGTAAAATAGTCAGCGAGACGGACTTTATCAGCATAAAAATCCCCATCCTTATCCGCACACGCCTTGACGGTCAGCACATACATATAGGCATAGCACAGATAGCCCACCGTGTGTAGATAATCCACCGCCGAGCCGTTAATGGCGTTGGGGTCGGCAGTTGCAACCTTGATAAGCTGTGCGGTCAAATCCGCCACCGTATCGCACGCTCTTAGGGTCTCACTTTTTAATAGGCTGTCGGGCAGGGCATTAGCGGACGCTTTGATTTCATCAATAAACGCACTCATCGCCCGTCCGTTGTCCTTGACGACTTTTCGCCCGAGCAGGTCAAGGGCTTGAATGCCGTTCGTACCTTCATAGATTTGGCTGATACGGGTATCACGCACGATTTGCTCCATGCCCCATTCACGGATATAGCCATGCCCGCCAAACACCTGCTGGCAGTCAATGGTGGCACCAAATGCCATGTCGGTCAAAAACGCCTTGGCAATCGGGGTGAGTAGGGCAACCTTGGCGGACGCTGATTTTTTGGTATTGTCATCATCACTAAATTTAGCCGTATCAAGTTCACGAGCGACATACATGGCAAAGGTGCGAGAAGCCACGCTGTTTGCCTTGGCATTTAGGAGCATGCGACGTACGTCCGCATGATGAATGATGGGGTCGGCAGGTTTATTGGTATTTTTGACACCGCCATCGGCTCGCCCTTGTAAGCGGTCATGGGCGTAAGCACAAGCGTTTTGGTAGGCAAGTACGCTCGCCCCAAGCCCTTGTAGCCCCATGGTAACTCGCTCATAGTTCATCATGACAAACATACTTGCCAAGCCTGTATTCTCCGCCCCCACCATATAGCCTGTGGCGTTGTCAAAGTTCATCACGCAAGTGGCGGACGCTTTGATGCCCATTTTATGCTCAATGGAGCCTGCCGATACGCCATTACGCTCGCCCAAACTGCCGTCTGCATTGACCAAAAATTTTGGCACGATAAACAGTGATATGCCTTTTGAGCCTGCTGGGGCATTGGGCGTTTTGGCAAGTGCCAGATGAACAATGTTATCTGTCAGGTCATGCTCGCCTGCGGTAATAAAAATCTTAGTGCCTGTGATGGCATACGAGCCGTCAGCGTTAGGGGCAGCTTTTGTTTTGATAATCCCCAAATCCGTCCCTGCGTGCGGTTCGGTCAAGCACATCGTCCCTGACCACTCGCCACTGTATAGCTTGGGCAAATATAAAGCCTTTTGTTCATCACTGCCGCTTGCCAGTAGGCACAATGTCGCCCCTACGGTAAGGTTGGGGTATAGGGCGAATGATTGGTTGGTGGCAAACAGCATCTCTTCGGTAAGCATACTGACCATTTTTGGCATGCCTTGTCCGCCATACTCAGGGTCGCCCCCAAGCCCTATCCAGCCAGCATCGGCATAGGCTCTAAATGCGTCCTTAAAGCCCTGTGGCGTGGCGACTTGTCCGTTTCCAAGATAGCTTGCCCCTTCTTCATCGCCCAATTGGTTTAGGGGCAGAAGCGTGGACGTGGCGAATTTTGCCATTTCGTCCAAAATCATGTCCACCGTGTCTCTATCCACATGGGATAGGGCAGGCGTGTTTTGCCAAAAGGTTGGAGCATCAAAAATGTCGTTTAACACAAAACGCATTTCATTAAGGGGGGCGGTATAAGATAGGGTCATGGCGATGTCCTTGTGTCCGTTAAACATAGAAAGTGAAAAATTATGATAAAATTTAACCAAAAAATGGTCATTTGGCAAGGGCTGATTTGAACTGATGGGTCATTTATAAATTTGATAAAAACTTGAAAAACATAACAAAAATCAAAAATCATTCTCATTTAATAAATATGAACAATTGTTTTGTAACTTTCAATTAAAATTCTAAAAAGTAAAACATTGATTTTGGTTATTTTTATGGTGTAAATTTGATGTAAACTATTGATATATAATATCTTTTTAAAAATGACTGATAAGTTTACAAAATTATATTGCAATTTTTATTTTATAATAAATTAATTAAAAATTATTTTACAATCATCGCAGGTTTTGTGAATATTTGCTACTTTATAATTTTTATCGTTAAATTTTTACCGCCTGTCGGCAGTTTACAATGTAATGATTGAACATTTTGCTAAATCGCCTATATTAAAGCTAAGTTTTTTCTAACCTTAATTTACTTTTTTGCTTACTCATAACCCATATGTCATTTATATCATTTATTGGCATGGTTGATGGTAAGCCACTGCGAAGAAACTGCCAAATTTTAGTTAAACCGTTTGGTTGTTGCGTGATGATGTTCCCTGTGATGATTGGCTAAACTTGTCATTATGGGTAAATCCAAGCCACAGGCTTGATGGCGATATCATCATGATTTATCTGTCTTATCCATTGATGTCAAGTAACCCTAGGCGTAATGGCTTAGAAGTGCTTGAACACCCATCATGGATGGCACGGATATCTAACACGGCAATCGCACCACATATTATTGCATTGTGTTATTTATGATGTAAATCGTGCGGTGTTTACGGCAAGATAGGAGAATATTATGCAAATCATTCGCACCAATAATCACCGATTTTATTATTCATTTTATGCCAATAACCCAGCAGTATTAGACAATAATAACACCAATCCAAATTTTAAAGCGACAACATTTAAGCCGTTTATCATCCAAAAATCCGCCCTGTGCTTGTCGGAACTTAACGAACAAACCAAACAAGGTCTTTTTGGCAAATTTGCCCAGCGACTAAATACCCCAAACAAACCCGTGGCAACCCTTGCCAAGTGGGTGCTGTGTCTTGGCACGGCGTCACTGCTTTCTTTGCCTGTCAAGGGCTTTTTAACCCCAAGCATGGATTCCACGTCATCATCTGCCATGTCTGCATTGGATGGTGTGAGGCAAAAGGGTGAGATTGTCATCGCCACGACCAAGGGTGACAGCACGGTGTTCAACCATGGCGACATTCAGCATGGTTTTGGTTATGACATTGCCGACCGTTATGCTGATAAACTTGGTGTTAGTCTAAATCTTAAAGTCTATGACACCGAGCAAGAAGCTCTAAACGCCTTTAAAGCAGGCAATGTCGATGGATTGCTTGGTGAGAGTCAGGCGGATATGACAGGCGTGCCATTAGCGTGCAATGATGACATGGTGCAGACACTGTCAGGCTATGGGCTAAATGGCACGACATCGCTCATGTTCCGTGCCACAGATGGTAGTCTTAATGAACACGCCAAGAGCTTCTTGTGTAGCCCTGATGAGCTGTCACTGACAGCGTCGACAGCACGTTTTTATGACCAAACTCTGCTGACCAATGCTTATAGTGACATGCACTTTAAAAAAGCCCTAAAACAGCGTCTGCCATTGTATAAAACAGCGTTTAAAAACGGGGCAAAAGCTCATAATCATGACTGGCAAGTGTTGGCAGTCATCAGTTATCAAGAATCGCACCTTGACCCTAATGCCATCTCACGCACGGGCGTTGAGGGGCTCATGATGCTAACCCAAGACACCGCCAAAGCGATGGGCGTAAAAAATCGCACCGACGCTGTCCAAAGTATCCAAGGCGGTGCCAAATACCTAGAAGTGCTAGAAAAGCTCTATATAGATGTACCAGATTCGGAGCGTTTGTGGTTCGTACTGGCGTCTTATAATATGGGACCTAATGCCGTCAAACGCATTCAAAGCGAGCTAAACGCCAAAGGGCGAGATGGCAACAGTTGGGCGGAAGTTTATGGCTATTTGGCTCGCAATGCCAGTAAGAACGGGCGATATGTGCAGTGCATGCACTATGTGACCAACATTCGCACCTATCTTGAAACCATCAAAACCATGCAAGTATAAGCTATACCTCAATACAAGAACCTGTCATTAGGCAGGTTTTTTGTGTTTAATGATTAAGATTAATATTAAGATTAATGGACTGTTTCGCATCCTAACGATTCCAATTCATCATCCACCAAATCAACCAAAATCGGATTGCCTTTGTCGTCCGTTTTTTGATGGGCGAACGTGGCTTTTTCATAGCAGTTGCCAAGCCCTTCGGCAAATAAAAAACTTGACGATGCTGAATAAAAATTAAAGACATAATTGTTGGGATTATTGATGATAAGCGGACGTAACTGTGATTGCTCGTCTTTATTAAATTCACTTTTGTCAAATCTGCTTTTTATGACCATATTTTTGTCATTAGTTAATACCCAAATTAGCACATGAGTGCGGTCTTGATAATGTTCATAAAAGCGTTCACCGTAGGCATATAAATCATCGGTATTTTTGGTAAAATAAAAATCATAGCCAAGCGTCATATAATCGCCTTGTATCAATGAGCGTGGGTCGGTGGGGGCAAGGCGGATATAAATGTCTTTGCCGTGTTTGATGTGCGTTTCGTGTTTGTAGATAATCGCCCCAAATACCGTTAGGGCAATTAGACAAAAAACAACAGGCAGGTAATTATTGATATGTTTCATGATGGTTTAAGTTAAATGGATTTTTATTAAATTTGGGGTAATTTATTTATCATAAGTAATAGAGTTTCGTTGCAATTTAGGCAAAGTTAATAACCAAGCCAAAAGTAATATTGCCACGCCAGAGATTGCCATGACCATGCTTTTTATCAAAAAAGTGGCGGATAAGTGATAATAGCCATACCATAATAGCCCAATAACGCCAACAATATAAGCATAATTGATGAACTTATCAGGACGGCTAACCCCATAACATACCCCAAGCATGAATATTGCCAAGCCAAATTGCCCAAAACCTATCAAAACCCCTGACAACCCAATCAATAACAAAAGTCCGATATGAGTAAGGTGATGATTAAAAAATTGATAAATCAATATGGCAATAAGAGCAAATTGCAAGCCATAAATTACCAAAGACGTGGTTTGGGCGGTTGTGTCATCATAAAACGTCACGGTATTTGTCAAAAATACCGTGCTAATGACCACACACATCACAAACCCCCAAATGGCACGGTGTGGGATTAAGGATTGTTTTTTGTGGATAAGCAATAAGACAAGTAGCATAAGCCATTCAACGCCCAATACCATATCAGAAATAGACAGATAATGAAGAATTGGCGACTCATTGATAACAAATTCTTGAATATAAGCATAAGTTAAGCCATATACACCGAGCAACTGCATGATAATAACGAGCCAATGCACTCTAACAAAGATGGCGATGATGGCAAATATCAGTTGGGCAATGATAAGGGGAAATAACATTACTATTTTATCATCAAGATGATATAAAAAAGCAATTTGACCGCAAAGCATAAGAGCATAAGCCAAATGACGAATAAATAAATGAGATAATTTGGTGGATTCATTGTTTGTATTGCTATTTAATTTTTTTAGGGCGATAAAAGCAATAATGGCGGTAATTAGCCCAAAAAATAGCGAACCTGTTTCCCAAAAAGTCAAAAAAGACAACGCATAAAATATCCCTGCAATATATGCTCCCATGCCAATCGGAGTGCTATGAAATTTGCCTTTGGGTAAAATGGCATTTAGATAAATACCAATCCCACAAAACCATAAAAAACTTAATGTACCAATGGCAAAAAAAGAAAGGCTGTCTATATCAAAAATTTCAAGCAACGCCCAAGCCAAAAGTGATAAACCAAATAACGATGTCATCAAAGCGGTGCTGATTGATTCTTGGTGTTTTGTGAGTAAATAAATGGCAAATAAAGGCAGGGCTATGATACTTAGTATATAAATAATATGGGTATTATCAATCTGCAAAAAGACACTAAATAAAGACAATACCCCAATCATCATGATAAGTAAATATTTGCCAATGGGATAATAACGATGAGTAAGGTATAAATTACCAAGCAATAGGATATTCATGGCAATTAGATAAAAAGAGCCATCGGTACCGATGTGAGTTTGTTTAAAAAACAAATAGACCGTCAAAGGCGAGATAATCGCCCAAATAAAAAACACGCCATAATTATGCCGATACAGATAGGGTAGGGCAAGCACCGACCAAATGCCAAATAGCCAAAAACTGTCCGCCCCTGTCTGATAGGCTTGCCCGATGACGGCAAGCGACAGCCCAATCATGCCAACCGCCAACGTGTGCAAGGTCTGGCGAGCCGTGTCATGGCGTATCCATACGCTTGCCACGCTTGATAGCACCATGAGACTCATGGGGATAGCCATACGCACGCTGTGGGGCAGGTAGAACCAGTTGGACGCCACAAAATACACAAGGCTTGCCACAAGTACGCCAATGCCAATAAGGTTTAGCTGTTTGATAAAAATGGGGTGTGTGGGGTTGGGGACTAGGGTGGTCATGAGATGGTCATTATAATGATAATTGCTATAATGTATCACAAAATCAAAGCCATTACCAAATAAAAAACGCCCCAAATCGGAGCGTTTTTGTGCTAAAAGATGCCATGCTATTGCTTATGACATGGTTTGTACGCCTTCTAGGATTTTATCGGCGTGGTCGATGAGTGCCTGTGGCATACGCTCACCCAATTTGCCAAACAGCTCTTTATGGCTTTGGATTTCTTTGATCCACTCATCTTTGTTTTGACGAGTAACGGTCTCAAAATCTTCTTTGGTAAAGTCAGAATGAGTCCAATTTAGGTCTTCATAAGTCGGTACAAGCCCAATCGGTGTGGCATGAGCATTGGCATTGCCTTCACAGCGGTTGATGATCCATTCTAGCACACGCATATTTTGCCCAAAACCTGGCCATACAAAGTCGCCATTATCATCACGGCGGAACCAGTTTACCTTAAAGATTTTTGGCAGTTGGGTGCCATGCTCTTTGGTCAATTTTTCTAGCTTTTTGCCCATGTCTAGCCAGTTGGTGAAGTAGTCTGCCATGTTGTAGCCAGCAAATGGGAGCATCGCAAAGGGGTCGCGGCGGACAACGCCCTGCTGACCGACCGCAGCAGCAGTGGTCTCGCTGCCCATGGTGGCGGCTTTGTACACGCCATCAATCCAATCAGGGGATTCGGAGATGAGTGGCACGGTGTC
Organism: Moraxella equi; assembly: GCF_002027555.1. Lineage (GTDB taxonomy): Bacteria > Pseudomonadota > Gammaproteobacteria > Pseudomonadales > Moraxellaceae > Moraxella > Moraxella equi. The sequence goes on along the minus strand of NZ_MXAP01000020.1, from coordinate 25,477 downwards.
GGCACGGCGACCGCCAAAGATAAAGGCAGAGATTGGCACGCCTTCGCGATTTTCCCAGTTGGGGTCAATCGATGGGCATTGGCTTGCTGATACGGTAAAGCGGGCATTGGGGTGTGAAGCTTTCTCACTACCGTCATGCTTTTTGCCTTTCCAGTTGATGAGATTGTCAGGCACTTCTTTGGTTTTGCCTTCCCACCATACTTCGCCGTCTTCGGTCATGGCAACGTTGGTGTAGATGACATCACGAGACAAGGACGCCATGCAGTTGGAGTTGGTTTTGGTGTTGGTACCAGGGGCAACACCAAAGAAACCTGCTTCGGGGTTGATGGCGTACAGTTTGCCGTCTTTTGATGGCTTAATCCAAGCAATGTCATCGCCCACGGTTTCGACTTTCCAGCCTTCGTAACCTGCTGGTGGGATAAGCATGGCGAAGTTGGTTTTGCCACAGGCGGATGGGAAGGCAGCTGCCACATAGTGCTTTTTGCCTTCGGGGTTCGTTACGCCTAGGATAAGCATGTGCTCGGCAAGCCAGCCTTGCTCACGACCCATGACGGAGGCAATGCGTAGGGCTAGGCATTTTTTGCCAAGTAGGGCGTTGCCACCATAGCCTGAGCCGTATGACCAGATTTCACGAGTTTCTGGGTAGTGAACGATGTATTTGTCGTCATTGCACGGCCATGCCACGTCTTTTTCGCCGTCTGCCAAAGGCTTGCCAACTGAGTGTACACATGGCACAAATTCGCCGTCCGTGCCCAACACCTCATACACCGCACGACCCATGCGAGCCATCTTACGCATGCTTACCACCACATAAGGACTGTCGGTCAATTCGATGCCAATATGAGCGATGTGGCTACCAAGTGGACCCATGCTAAATGGCACAACGTACATGGTGCGACCTGCCATACAGCCGTCAAATTTGTCGTTCAAGATGACACGCATCTCGCTGGGTGCTTTCCAGTTGTTGGTTGCCCCTGCGTCAATCTGTTTTTCGCTACAAATAAAGGTACGGTCTTCGACACGAGCCACATCAGACGGGTCAGAAAAAGCAAGGTAAGAATCAGGGTGTTTTTCTTGGTTTAGCTTGACCATGGTGCCATTGTCAATCATGAGATTGATAAGGCGGTCATATTCTTCTTGTGAGCCGTCGCACCACTCAATACGAGCAGGTTTGGTGAGTTTGGAGATGTCGGCGACCCAGTCAATGATGGCTTGATGGCGGACAAAATCAGGGGTGTTTAGGGCGATTGCGGTCATGGGAATCTCGCTTAAAAATGAATCTGTGATAGAGCTATTTATCAGCAGAATTAAAAAATTGCGGTATTAAACCATATTTTGCCATAAATTGTAAGTTTTATTTTTTTTAAAATGAATTTATTTTTAAAAAAAATGAACATATCATCACGACATGTTCATTTTTTGGGTTAATATGGGATTATCTTAGGAAGAAGAATGCCCATATTGTGACGATGGCGATGGATACCAAGTTTAGGATAAATCCAACGCTCATCATCTCTTTTTGCTTGATATAGCCTGTCCCCATGACGATGGCATTGGGTGGGGTGGCAACAGGCAGCATAAAGGCACAAGAGGCACCGATACCAATAACCATTACCAAAAGCTCTTTGGGCAAACCAAGTTGCACACCAATAGGAGCAAATACAGGCACCAAAAGGGCTGCTGAGGCAGTATTTGAGGTAAATTCGGTCAAGAAAATGATGAAAGCAGCGATGGCTAAAATCACCACAAAGGCAGGAGCCACGCTCAATACACTTGCAATTTGCTCACCCAACAGCTTAGATGCCCCTGATTTTTCCATAACCACAGACAAGGCAATACCACCACCAAAGAGCATGAGTACGCCCCAGTCAGTGTTGTCCGATACCTGTTTCCAGCTTACCAAACCACACACCAACACAGCCACTGCCGCAAACAAAGCAATGACTGTATCAGGCGATTTAAAGCCCACCATCTCACCCAACTGCTTACCAAAAATCCAGCTTACCGCAGTTACAAGGAAAATAACTAAGGTCAAAATACGAGGAAATGTCCAAGGAATATTCTCTTGTTGCATGGTAACTTTTTGGTTAAGATTTGGCTTTAACACAAAATACATCGCACCAAGCAAAGTAGGCATAAATACAAGCATGATAGGTAAGCCATATTTCATCCAACCTGCAAAATCAAGGTCAAGTGCTTTGGCAGCGATGGCGTTTGGTGGTGAACCCACCAGCGTTCCCAAACCACCAATACTGGCAGAATAAGCAATGCCAAGTAATACAAATACAAAGGTATTGCGGTCTTTTTCTTTGTCCACTTGGGTCAAAAGCCCCAATGCCAAAGGCAACATCATGGCGGCGGTGGCGGTATTACTAATCCACATCGATAAACCTGCTGTAACTGCAAAGATAAGCAGTACTGCTGTGCCAAGATGACCCTTTGCTAGACTAACTAAGCCAAAGGCAATTTTTTTGTCAAGTTTTTGTACATGCATGGTTGCTGCCAATGCAAAGCCCCCAAAGAACACAAAAATGATGGGGTCAGCAAAATGTGCCAATGCTTTTTTGGTTTCAAAATCAGGAATACCAATAAGCATGGCAAGTAGTGGCACCAAAATGGCAGTGGCAGTTACATGAATGGCTTCGGTCAGCCACAAGATACCCACAAAAATCAGTAATGCCAAACCTTTATTGACCTCAGTACCAAACGGCATGACATTATACAGCACCAGCGAGACGATGGCAGAGATGGCAAAGATAACCATGCCACGAAGTGCCTCTTTACTTATCACGCCTGATTTGGTTTCATTATCATTAAAATTGGTGCTGGCTAATAAAATTTTGCATATGATAACAGAATTGTAAAGTTTTGAAAATAGGTTATTGATTTTGTAGTTAAAAAATCAAGACAAGGATGAGTATGGGAATAAGATGTGGGAGCGTAATATATGAGTGAATAAATTAAACTTGCTTGCCAATGACGGATTGGGTAAAATGGGTTATTTATCCTAATTGACCGAGTGTATCATGCCAAAAACGACTGCCCCCACCACGTTTAAAGAAGCCTACGACATTTTAAAGCATAATGCCGATACATTAGAGCAAAGCCAAACCTTAGACATTGATAATCTTGTGAGTATGGTTGAGCAGTCTATTGGGGCTTATAAAGTCTGCCAAGAGCGTATCAATGCGGTAGAATTGGCATTAAAAAACGCTTTTGATGATACTACTTTATCAGACAAAACCAATGTTAAGTAGCATCAGTACTTCAAAAGATAACTTACCACTTACCACCTAATTTAAAATTGAACATGACAGATACAAACCATACAGACGTGGGCGATCAGCCTTTAAAAGCATTTTTTGAACCTAAGACACTCACTGAGATAGGCGTGCTTGGACATACCTTGACCGTGGCGGTCAGTTATGAAGCCTGCCAATTTGACAAAACGGGCTTACTTGCCTTTGTCAGAAAATTGCCTGTATTAAAGGGGCTGACCCCGTTTCGCTCGCCAACGCTTACCATGGATATTGATTTATCCTGCGTGGTGCTTGATGGCTCACATCAAGTGCTAGATAAGATTTGGTATGCCAAGGTGCGAGGGCTTGATGAGAGTGTGCGTCATGTTGGGTCATTGGCAGGGGCAAATAATTTTGAAGAAACGCTCATACCCCAAGAGTTGATTCACGTCAAACTTAGCGAGTTGCCCGAGACGGCACAAAAGCTCGTGTTTGTCATGTCAAGTTATCATAAACATCCGCTTTGGCATGCCAAAAAAGGCATTACAAAAATCAGTGATGACGACAGCATCATTCATGCCTATGAGTTGGCAACAATCACCGCAGGCGAGCATGGCGTAGTGGCGTGGGTGATGGAGCGTGATGGTGATGATTTTAGGATATCTGCCCCACAAAAGGGTCTTGGTAGCTCATTTGACCCTGCTAAGCTAAATGATGAGCTGGATAAGCTGGCAGGTGGATTTTAATGGACTTCTTATAAGGCTTCAAATTTAAAGAAAACCGTTATGGACAGACAAATTGTCATGAGCGGTTTTCTTTTGGTGGGGTTTTTAGCTGCATCCAATCATTTTAAAACCGTCACAGGGTCAATGTAGACACCGTTTTTAGCAATACGAAATTCTAGTAAAGTTGCCCCATTTGGTTGTTGTTTCATCTTGGCAATAGGGTCGCCCACACCGATTTGCTGCCCTTTGCGGACACTCACGTCTTTGACATGCAGATAGCTACTGACAAAGCCGTCAGGATGTGAGATGGTAATAATGCCACCTGTGTTGGCATTGTCAGCATGCACTATTGTACCTGAACGTGTGGCACGAATCGGATCATTGTTTTTACCAGTAAACCACATGCCTTCGGTCTTGGTGTTGATGCCATTGATGTTGCTAATTTCACCAAAGTGACGCACAACTTTACTATCTTTGCTGACAGGGTATTCAAATTGCATGACGCCCACACTGCCGACCATGGGGTTTTTTAACGGTAATCACCTTGGTTGTGTTTGTATTGGTATTTGAGTGTACGGGGCTTTGTGTGATACTGGTACTTGTGCCAGCTTGGGCGGGGTTTGATGTTCCCCATAGGGTTAGCCACTGCCCGACACGGATGGTGTGATTACTGTCTAGGCGGTTGATGCGACTAACTTCACGCCAGTTAAGACCATAGCGAGCGGCGATTTTTGAGACGGTATCACCACGTTGGACTTGGTAACGCTGGGGCACGCCTTGTTTGGTATGGTTGCCACCAGCAGGCGTGGTGCGAGTGTTATTATTTGGCTGATAGGTGGGTTTGTTGGCACACGCTGACAGGGTTAACGCCGTTAAAAAGGCTACACACATTCGAGTATGTGACAGTGTCCCCCCTTTTGTAGTGAAAAAAGACAGATTAGCCATGATTGTTACTCCTATCGTCTATGCCATTTACGGTAATAAGGCGTTCATCAATAAGGCGATACGCCACCAGTTTGCCACCCCACACACAGCCTCCATCTAACGCACGAACGTGGTCGGTGGCAACTTTTGCTTCTAGTGCTGCCCAATGCCCGAACAAAATCTTGCGTTTGCGTACCACTTTCCAATCAAACCAAGGACGATAACCCAAAGGCATGGTATCGCCAAGGCTTTCTTTGAATGAAAATTCAAGCGTGCCATGTTTGTCACACAGTCGCATGCGTGTCAGATAGTTGGCAATCAGTCGCAGGCGAGCATGACCTGTTAGCTTATCCGACCAAGGTTCGATGGCTTTGCTGTATAAATTAGGCAACAGCTTATCAAGCTCATCTAAATCACCACCAAAGACTTGTGCCAGTTCGTTAGCATAACCCTTGGCGTCTTTGACCTTCCAATGGGGCGGCATGCCTGCATGGGTCAATACCGTTTTGTCGTTGGGATATACCAAAAATGGCTGATGACGTAGCCAGTTTAACAGCTCATCACAGTCGGGAGCGGTAAAAATCGGTGCGGTGTTGTCTTTGGGCTTGATGGGTAAAACACCCCGCCATGTGGCAATCAGCGTAATATCATGGTTGCCAAGCACGGTGGTCAATGCCCCAATGTCGGACAAACGTTTGACTTGTCTTAGGGTATCTAAGGAATTCTCCCCACGAGCCACGATGTCGCCACACAGCCAGAGTTTGTCTTGGGTTTCATCAAAATCTAGGACAACAAGCAGTCGATTAAAGGCATCAAAACAACCTTGCAAATCCCCAATGACGTATTCATGGCGATAAACTTTGGGTGCTACTACATTCATTATATCAGTTAAATAATAAAAAGTTTGGTTGATTGTAATAATTATTTAGGGTCACTTTTGGTTTTTTTCAAAGGCGACATCAGACATTCGCACAAAATCCGCCACACTCAGAGTCTCGGGACGGGCTTGAGGATTGATGCCCGCTTTGGCAAAATCATCATCATCCAAGGTTGGTAGCATACTCACGCTTTTAAAAATCGCTCGCAAGGTTTTGCGTCTGTGATTAAAAGTCTCACGCACGACATCGGCAAAGAGTTTTTCATCTTGGGCTTGCAAGGGTTTGACCTTAAAAGGCGTTAGACGAAACACCGCAGAGGTTACCTTTGGTGGTGGGTTAAACGCCCCATTTGGCACGGTCAAAAGATAATCAGCGGTGCAATGATACTGCATGATGACCGACAGTCGCCCATACGCCTTGGTGTTTGGCTCGGCAGTGATACGGTCAACGACTTCTTTTTGAAGCATAAAGTGCATGTCGGTGATGACATCGCTAAATTCTAACAAGTGAAATAAAATGGGCGTGGAGATGTTATAAGGCAGATTTCCCACCACACGAAACGCCCCACGCCCCACCTGCTTGGCAAGCTCATGATAATCAATATGCATGGCGTTGTCATTAATGATGGTGAAATCAGGGTGGCTGTTCGCCCCAATGTTGATTTTTAGACCATTTGCCAAATCACGGTCAAGCTCGATGACTGTCATGCCGTCCACCTCCGCCAGTAGTGGCTCGGTCAATGCCCCAAGCCCCGGTCCGATTTCTAGTAGGTTATCGGTGCGAGATAAGCGAACACTATCAACAATTTGGCGGATAATGCCTGTATCGTGTAAAAAGTTCTGCCCAAAGCGTTTTCTGGGGGCGTGATTAAATTCTTTTGGCGTGCGAATGGTCATGGTGTGTTTGTCTTAAAATTTAGCCAATTATAACACCCTTTGCCAAAAAATAAAAATTGGACGAACCGACCAGTCATTTTCATGATGGTAAGCTCGCCCAATGGGTAGATTATACTGTACTTGAAAGGCTTTACAAGAGCAAAGAGTCTTTAAGTCTTTGTAGCCAGAAATAATTACTGTACAGGATTGATGATTTCAGGATTTACTGAGACGACTTTGTTTAGTTTCCATACAGGAACGACTTTGCCTGAGGCTTCATCATCAACTGCTGTTTGGCTGATGTTTAGCACATAGCGGTTGCCTTCTTCAAAGGTGAACCCTTCGATGTTCCCACTTAGGACGTTATAGTTACGCTCGTGGGTACGGCGGTATTGTAGGCATTCGCTAGCAACGGTGTTTCCTGCGGTGTCAGTGAGCTGGCAAGTGGCTTTGCGTGGGGCGATTTCGATGTCAAAGTTTGGAATGTTGACCACTTTAACGGCTTTCACTTCGCCTTCTACAGTCTTGACACGAGTATCGTCTAGTTGGGTGCTGGCACAGCCTGTTAAGGTCAAGGTGATGATTGATGATAGGGCGATGATTTTTTTCATGGGGGTATCCTTAATTTAATGTGGTGTTGATGCTAAATTTACAGCAGGACAGCGATTGCCTGCAAATTTATTGTAGTCTTTTTTTATTGCCATATTCTTTGTGGACTGTAATAAAAAGTAATAAAGCGTTGGTTTTGGCTTATTTTTAGCCACATTCATTACAAAACATACACGCATTTTGCTTTTTTTTTAAATTATCTAAACATTTTCTCAAATTAAAATTTGCCAAAAATAAAAGCGACATGATGGAGTGGTATCAATACACGTTTACAAAAAAATAGCAATCGATTAACAAGTGACGGATGATGATTTGTTATAATAGGGCGTGCCCACCCTTTATAACACATTTTAACATTTAGAAATTTCATAGAAATAAAATGGTGTTTTTGCATGAAAAATGGCTAAATCTTGTAGCTCGAAGTCAAAAGCTCGTTTGATAAAATGACTCTCAAACTTCACTTTTTTCTTGAAAAACGGGCGATTTTTCGTGATTTTCATTGCAAATAAAAAAGTTCAGCACACCCTAGCCATTCTTTTTGTTTGGCAGGTTTTCATATTTTTTTAAAACCGTTATTCATTTCTCAACCATAGAGAACTAACATCAAAGATGGTTAAAACATCTTTACATTTATATTATAGAGAGACATTATGCGTTTATTTAACATCACCACCTTAGCTCTGACCGCTCTAATTGGCGTGCAGGCTTCTGCCCATTCGACCACGGCGTCTTATTATGCCGATAAATTTAATGGTCGCAAAACTGCCAATGGCGAATTATTTAGCAATAACGGCATGACTTGTGCGTCCAACCAATACAAGCTAGGCACTCATGTCAAAGTGACCAATGCCAAAACAGGCAAATCCATTACTTGTAAAGTCAATGACCGTATTGGTAAGGTGGGGCGTATTGACCTGACTAAAAATGCCTTTAAACAGCTTGCTCCATTGTCAGCGGGTTTGGTAAAAGTGACCATTACCCCAGTGGGTAAAGATGAAAAAGCAACTAAGGCAGATGATACCGTCATCGCCAAAGACAGTCTTGCCAAAGAAAAATTGGCACAAGATGAGCAAAAGGTGAATGAAAATAATCAAGAGGGCACGATAAATCTGGCATTTGAACAAGACAAGTGATTAAATCATTTGTAAAAACCACAAAATCCGTCATTTGGTGTCATGACGGATTTTTTTATGTGTTGCTTGATGTGAATAAATTATCAATTTTTTTAAATAAAATCAATGGATTAAACGCTAAACCACCATTTTCCAGTCAAAAGGCATTTCATGATGTCCACGAAGTGCCATCATCAGGGTCTGTTTCATGTGTTGCAAGACTTCGGGCGTGTAGGCGATGGCGGGGCAACCCCAAACAGGGTTGGGCCAGCGAGCGTCATTTTGATAGCGGACGACATGATGAAAGTGTAGTTGTGGCACTTGATTACCAAGGGCGGCGACGTTCATTTTGTCTGCCCCAAAGATTTTTGCCATTTGGCTAGATACCCAGCTTGATTCACGTAAAAATTGCACTTGGTCAGCGTCAGATAACTCATAGATTTCTTTGATGTTTGAGACACGTGGCACCAAAATCAGCCAAGGGAATTGACAGTCGTTCATCAAACGCACGGTACATAGGGGTAAGTCGCCAACCAAAAATGTGTCTTTGGCAAGGGTGGGATGTAATTGGAACATTGAGATAGCCTTTTTTTAATTATGAATTTTAACAGGATATTGTAACATGATTTTGGTGAAAATTTTAAGGGCTTTGGCAAAATTTTGCAAGTTTTTGCTGATTTGAATTGATTTGATAAATTTTAAAAATTTGTTCAATTTAAGCTAGTTTTCCCCCTTGGTTATGTGTTAAACTAGATAGGAAAAACGCCAAAATTTGGCATTGGTTTAACTTTAAAAAAGGTGAAAGACATGGGTAAAAATGTTGTCGTGCTTGGCAGTCAGTGGGGCGATGAAGGCAAAGGCAAAATCGTGGATTTATTGACCGAGAAAGCAACAGCGGTGGCACGCTATCAAGGCGGACACAATGCAGGGCATACGCTGGTGGTCGGTGGCGAAAAGACCGTTTTGCACCTTATCCCATCAGGGATTTTACGTGAAGGTGTAACGTGCTTTATCGGCAATGGTGTGGTGCTTGCCCCTGACGCTCTACTAAAAGAGATGAAAGGCTTGACCGACAAAGGCGTGCCTGTGCGTGAAAGACTGCGTATATCGCCTGCTTGTCCGCTTATCATGCCCTATCACACCGCCCTTGACCAAGCCCGTGAGTTAAAGCGTGGCAACAGTAAAATCGGCACGACAGGGCGTGGCATCGGCCCTGCTTATGAAGACAAAGTGGCTCGCCGTGGCTTGCGTGTGGCTGATTTGTTCCGCAGTGATTTGGCGGATAAATTGGCAACTATCCTAGAATACCACAACTTTGCTTTGACCCAGTACTACAAAGCAGAAGCGATTGATTATGATGCCACCCTTGCCCTATGCCAAGAGTGGGCAAGCGAGCTAAAAGACTTGGTTGTGGACGTCACAGACGAGCTAGAAACACGCCGTCAGGCAGGCGAGAACTTGATGTTTGAAGGGGCTCAAGGCACCTTGCTTGACATTGACCACGGGACTTATCCGTTTGTAACGAGCTCAAATACCACCGCAGGGGGCGTGGCAACAGGCACAGGGCTTGGGCCTTTGTATTTTGATTATGTGCTTGGCATTACCAAAGCCTATACCACCCGTGTAGGGTCAGGACCTTTCCCAACCGAGCTATTTGATGATGTGGGTGAGCATTTAGGAACGGTGGGGCATGAGTTTGGAGCGACCACAGGGCGTGCCAGACGTTGTGGCTGGTTTGATGCAGTGGCACTTAGACGAGCGGTGGTGCTAAACTCTATGAGCGGTATTTGCCTAACCAAGCTTGACGTGCTAGACGGTCTTAGCGAGATTAAAATCGCCACTGATTATACCTTGCCAGAAGGCGAGATTCAGGGTGCGTATGATGCTGAGTATTATGCCAAAGTAACGCCTGTGTATGAGACATTGCAAGGCTGGAGTGAGTCTACAATCGGTATCACGAAGTTTGACGATTTGCCAGAGAATGCCAAAGTCTATATCAAGCGTATCGAAGAGCTTGTGGGCTGTCCTGTGGACATCATCTCAACAGGGGCGGACAGAGCCGAGACGATTGTGCTAAGAGACCCGTTTGATGCGTGATGTTTTTTAACATAAAAACCACTTATTTTTACAATAAGTGGTTTTTTGTTGTCATTATTTTGCCATAATCTTTAAAAAATTCTTGACTTTGGGGGTAAAAAATGATTATATTTAGTTGTCATTTGAATAAGTGGTAATTACGCAAGTTCAAATAACGCAATGCTAACGATAAGTTACTGTTTTTCACATAAGGACATACTCATGAATGCAAAATTTGTACCATCAGCACTGCTTGTCTCTCTTAGTCTGGCTTTATTTGGTTGTGGTGGCGATAAAGAGTCAACCCAAACATCAGCAGGCAATACATCTGTTGCTACAGGCGAACTTGCCGATACACAAGAAGTGACCATCAATAACGGTGCAGAGCCTGAGTCGCTAGACCCCCATAAAGTATCAGGCGTACCAGAATCTAACGTCATTCGTCAGCTATTGGTTGGTTTGACATCAACGGATGCAAATGGCAATACCGTACCTGGCATGGCAGAATCATGGGAGAGTGCTGATAATAAGGTGTGGACATTTAAAATTCGTGATGCCAAGTGGTCAAATGGCAACCCTGTGACGGCTCAGGATTTTGTGTATAGTTTTCAGCGCCTGGTAAATCCCGAGACAGCATCGCCTTATGCCACTTATTTGGCGGCGGTCAAGGTGGTGAATGCCCAAGACATCGTAGACGGTAAGGCAAAACCTGATACACTGGGTGTCAAAGCCATTGATGATAAGACGCTTGAGGTCACCTTATCCGAGCCTGTACCTTATTTGCCTGACACGCTCATTCATACTTCTGTCAAGCCTGTCAACCAAAAAGCAGTAGAGCAACATGGCGACAAATGGACAGCAGTGGGTAACTATGTGGCGAATGGTGCTTACAACCTAAAAGATTGGCAGGTTAATGAACGCATCGTGCTAGAGCGTAATGCCAGTTATTATGACGACGCCAAGACCACCATCAATACAGTCACGCTACTGGCCATCCCGTCGGAGGTTACCGACGTGACTCGCTACAAAGCGGGCGAGGTCGATGTCACGGCAGATGCCCTGCCATCAGAGCAGTTCAAACAGCTCCAATCAGAGTTGGGCGAGCAGGTCAAGGTTCAGCCGAAGCTATGTACTTATTATTATGAGTTCAACCATACCAAAGCTCCATTTGATGACGTGCGTGTGCGTAAAGCGTTATCGTTGGCACTAGACCGTGACATCATTACTGACAATATCTTGGCACAAGGTCAGACCGTGGCATATCAATTCACGCCAAATTCTATCGCAGGCATGAAAGATTATGAGCCTGAGTGGAAGGCGTGGGACAAAGCCAAGCGTATTGAAGAAGCCAAAAAGTTACTGGGTGAAGCAGGTTATAATGAGTCCAATCCTTTGAAGTTTGAACTGCTGTATAATACATCAGAGGCACACAAAAAACTGGCGGTGGCAGCAGCGTCGTTTTGGAAAGATTCTTTGGGCTTTGTTGAAGTGAGCCTAAATAACCAAGAATGGAAAACCTACCTTGAGACTCGACGCACTCAAAAACATCAAGTTTCTCGTGGTGGGTGGTGTGCTGACTACAACGAGGCATCAACTTTCCTAAATACATTCATCTCAACCGATTCAAGCAACTATGGTAAATACAACAGCCCAGAGTTTGACCGTTTGATGAGTAGTACATTAGGGGCGGATGTTACCGCAGAACAGCGTGCCGAGCTGTATCGTCAAGCCGAAGCGGTGCTAGACAAAGACAGTGCGACCCTCTTTGTGTATCACTATGTATCACCCCGTTTGGTAAAACCATACGTCCTAGGCTATGCAGACAACGACCCGCAAAGTACATGGCAGGTCAAAGATTGGAAAATCGCCAAACACTAACACATCACAACAGCACAAATCGCCCTAGGGTGGTTTGTGTTTTGTTTATTATAGGAGAAATTATGTCCCATTTCATGTCTCAACTGCCACGTTTTCGTCCTGCTGTGCTTAGCATGGCAGTCTTGTTTGCTTTGACAGCGTGTGGCGGTGATAAGCCAAGCTCGGCTCAAACCGATACTACCCAAACTGGCACCAATGCCCAAGCGACTGCTGAGCAAGCCATTACCATTAATAACGCCAGCGAGCCTGAGTCGCTTGACCCGCATGTCGCCAAAGGTGCACAAGAGGCGAACGTGATTCGTCAGTTTTCAGAAGGACTACTGACAACAGATAATGATGGTAATCTGGTGGCAGGCATGGCACAAAAGTGGGAGAGTACTGACAATAAAGTATGGACATTTAGCTTGCGTGATGCCAAATGGTCAAATGGCGACCCTGTAACGGCTCATGATTTTGTGTATAGTTTTCAACGTTTGGTTGACCCAAAAACGGGGTCATCGTATGCCAGTTATCTAGAAGATGCCAAAGTGGTCAATGCCAGTGAGATTATCTTAGGTAATAAGCCAACGGATGCATTGGGCGTACGAGCCATTGATGATAAGACCTTAGAGATTACTTTGTCAGAAGCGGTACCTTATTTGCCTGACATGATGATTCATACGTCTGTACAGCCTGTGCATAAGGCAGCCGTGGAAGCTCATGGCGATAAATGGACAAATCCTAAGAATATCGTGGTCAATGGGGCGTATAAGCCGACCGAATGGATAGTTAATGAAAAAATTGTCCTAGAGAAAAACCCAGCCTATCATGACCATGCTAATGTCAAGCTGGATAAGCTGACCATGCTACCCATTCCGCAGGCGACCACGGATGTACAGCGTTATCAGGCGGGTGAGATTGACATTACTGCCAGTGAACTGCCATCTGAGCAGTTTGCATCACTAAAACAAACCTTAGGCGATGAGGTTAAATCCGCCCCAACGCTATGCACCTATTATTATGAGCTGAATGTTGATAACGCCCCCTTTAATGACATCAAGGTTCGCCGTGCTCTAAACTTAGCGACAGACAGAGAGTTGATTGCCAAGAAAGTCATGGGGCAAGGACAGGTACCTGCCTATCAATTTACCCCGCCTGCCGTCAAAGGGGGATTAAAATATACCCCAGAATGGCAATCATGGGACAGAGCCAAGCGTTTAGAGGAAGCTAAAAAGCTACTGAATGAAGCAGGTTATAATGAATCTAACCCGTTGACCTTTAAGCTGTTGTATGATACCAACGAAAGTCACAAAAAAATCGCCGTGGCAATGGCAAGCCTGTGGAAAGAGTCCTTGAGTGTAAATGTAGAGCTTGTGAACGAAGAGTGGAAGAGTTACCTAGAAACCCGCCGTCTAGGCAAATACCAAATGGTGCGAGCCAGATGGTGTGGCGATTATAACGAATCATCAACGTTCCTAAACTTGATGAAATCAAATAACACCAACAACTGGTCAGCCTATAAGAGTGCCGAATATGACGCCATCATGGCAAGTTCATTACAGGCAGGGCTTAGCGATGAAGAGCGAGTGAAAATCTATCATCAGGCTGAGAGTTTGCTGGACAAAGATGAGGTTCATATTGACATCTTTTATTATACCAATGCCCGTCTGGTCAAGCCTTATGTACAAGGGTATTCTAATAAAGACCCGCTTGACCAATGGCAAGCCAAATATTGGTCAGTGGTAAAATAGACCATTAACACCGCTGGAGCGGAATGCTCCAGCCTCATCATCATGGAGAACTAAGATGAAACTATCAACATTAAACCTAGCCATGCTTACCTTATGTGGAGCGGTTACTTTGATAGGGTGTGGGGGTGATAAGCCGTCCACCCAAGCAGGTAGTGCCAGCAGTATCAGTGCATCCAAGGACAGTATCACCATACCCAATGGAGCAGAACCTGAATCACTGGATTTGCATAAGACATCAGACGCAGGTTCGTTTGCCATCATGCGTCAAATGTTCGTAGGACTGGTCAGTGCTGATGAAAAAGGAGCGACCATACCCGCATTGGCAACCCAGTGGAGTAGTGATGATGGCAAAGTGTGGACATTTAAACTGCGTGATGCCAAATGGTCAGATGATAAGCCAATCACCGCCCATGATTTTGTGTATAGTTTTCAGCGTCTGACCGACCCAAAAACGGCTTCGCCATATTCTAGTTATCTTGTTGATGCCAAAGTGGTTAATGCAGGTCAAATTGCCGAAGGCAAGGCAGATGTGGAAGCCTTGGGTGTGAGGGCCATTGATGATAAAACACTTGAAATTACACTAACTGACCCTGTGCCTTATTTGCCTGACTTATTGGTGTTGCCTGTGGCATACGCCGTGCCAAAGCAAGCCATTGATGCTCATGGTGACAAATGGCTTGACCCTGCCAACATCGTGGTTAGTGGTGCGTATAAATTGACCGATTGGGTGGTTAATAGTCACATCACCGTAGAGCGAAATCCTGCCTATTTTGGCGAAGTGACGGGTAATATCAATAAAGCCACGTTCCTGCCCATCACATCAGCCTCCACAGAAGTCAACCGCTATAAGGCAGGCGAGGTTGAGCTTGCCGCCATTCCATCGGAACATTTGGCAAGCATCAAAAAGGAGTTGCCTGATGAGGTGCATTCTTCGCCAAAATTGTGTACTTTTTATTTAGAATATAATCATGCTAAAGCACCTTTTAATGATGTAAAAGCTCGTCAAGCCATTGCCATGGCGTTAGACCGTGAGACGATTGCTGAAAAAGTGTTAGGTCGTGGTGAGAAGGCAACTTATCAGTTTACCCCGCCTGCCATTCACGGCATGGGTGAGGTCAGCCACGAGTGGATGAAACTTGACAAATCAGCACGAGTAGCAAAAGCCAAAAAGCTCATCGAAGAGGCGGGTTATTCAGCGAGCAAGCCTTTAAAGTTTGAACTGCTATATAGCACGAGCGAAACAGGCAAGCGTATCGCCACAGCCACATCATCCATGCTCAATGAATCATTTGGCGGTAGTGTCAATGTATCCATCATCAACCAAGAATGGAAAACCATGTTAGATACTCGCCGTCAAGGTAAGTTTGATACAGCATTTGCAGGATGGTGTGCCGACTATAACGAGCCATCAACCTTCCTAAATATCTTACGCTCGGGCAACAGTAACAATTCAGGTCAATACAAAAATGCAGAATTTGACCGCCTGTTGGATTCAACCCTAAATGCAGGCATTAGTGATGATGAGCGTATGAAAATCTACCACAATGCCGAAGCGATTTTGGATAGGGATATGGTGATGGTGCCGATTTATACTGCCATCTCGGTTCGTCTCAAAAAGCCCTATTTAGAAGCAGAGTCACTAAATGACCCGAGCAGTAACTGGCAAATCAAGGACTGGACGTTAAAATAATTGGCATTAATCACAGCACCTTGCAGTTGTTTGTAAGGTGTTGTTGTTTTTAAAAATTACGCCCTATGATTGATGCAAATTTTTTTGCAATGAGATTTTTTTTAATAAAAGTTTTAAATACTGATGTTTTATCAAAAATAATTAATAGGTGTATATGATGGCTTATGTTACAATAAACCACCGATTCTTTAGGGCATGCCTGCCTTTTGTATTTGCAATGAAAGATGAGAAAAATCGCCCGTTTTTCAAGGAAAAAGTGAAGTTTGATGGTCATTCTATCAAACGAGCTTTTGACTTCGAGCCACAAGATTTAGCCATTTTTCATGCAAAAACACCATTTTATTTCTATGAAATTTCTAAATGTTAAAATGTGTTATAAAGGTTCAGCACGCCCTAGATAAAACTCATCAGTAGAGGGAATGTTAGATGATGACAAATGTAAAAAGTAATGACAAAAGGACATAATACGTCATCGTTACATTTGTTAAACTGGCAGGATTTCTACGTTGCCATGGACTTGCAACAACAATAAGAGAGTGCTTATGTTTAAACTCATTTTTAAGCGTGTGTTAGAAGCCATTCCAACCATGCTCTTTTTGATTACCATTTCATTTTTTATGATGCGACTTGCCCCTGGTAGTCCTTTTACGGGCGAGCGTAATCTACCCCCTGCGGTACTTGCCAACATCGAGGCGAAATATCATTTAAATGATCCGATATGGCTTCAGTTTTTAAATTATCTAAAACAGCTCGCTCAAGGGGATTTTGGTCCATCTTTTAAGTACAAGGATTACACCATCAATGAACTGCTTGCCCAAGCCTTGCCTGTCTCGGTGGAGATTGGCTTGTATGCGTTCATCATTGCGGTGGTGTTGGGGATTGGTCTTGGGGTTATCGCCGCTCTAAAACAAAACAGCTGGCTTGATTATGTGTTGATGACATTGGCGATGACGGGCGTGGTCATGCCAAGCTTTGTCAAAGCACCGCTACTTGTGCTGATTTTTGCGGTCATTTTAAAATGGTTTCCAGCAGGGGGCTGGAATGGTGGGGCATTCATGAATTTGGTGCTACCTGTGACAGCATTGGCGATAAGCTATGTGGCGAGTATCGCTCGTATCACAAGAGGGTCGATGATTGAAGTGATGAACAGCCCTTATATTCGCACCGCCAAGGCAAAAGGCTTGCCCTTGTCGCACATTGTCTTTAAACATGCCTTGCGTCCTGCCATGTTGCCCATCATCTCGTATTTAGGGCCTGCGTTTGTGGGGATTATCACAGGCTCTATCGTGATTGAGACGATTTTTGGTCTGCCCGGTATCGGTCAGCTGTTTGTGAACGGTGCGTTAAACCGTGATTATAGCCTTGTGCTGAGTTTGACGATTTTGGTGGGGGTATTGACAATCCTATTTAATGCCATTGTTGATATTTTGTATGCCGTGATTGACCCGAAAATTAAATACTAAAAAGGAATGCGTATGTCTATGAATGCAAGCGAAACAGTGCAAGCCGTAGAGCCTGTGGTAAAAGGACGAAGTCTATGGCAAGATGCATGGCGACGTTTTCGCCGTAACAAAGCCGCCATGGCAAGTGGTGTGGTGTTGCTTCTTATCACGGTATTTGTGATTGTCGCCCCCATGTTATCGCCATTTGGCTATGCTGACACAGATTGGAGTAACATGGGTATCGCCCCATCTATGGAAACCAAGCACTATTTTGGTACGGATACCCTAGGGCGAGACTTGCTTGTGCGGACAGCTGTCGGCGGACAAATCTCGCTCATGGTGGGGATTGCTGGTGCGTTGGTGGCGGTGTTGGTGGGGACGGTCTATGGTGCTGTCTCTGGCTTTTTGGGTGGTAAAGTGGACATGGTCATGATGCGATTTTTAGAAATCCTAAGTGCCTTTCCTTTTATGTTTTTTGTGATTTTATTGGTAACCCTGTTTGGGCGTAATATCATTTTGATTTTTGTGGCAATCGGTCTGGTGTCATGGCTTGACGTGGCTCGTATCGTGCGTGGTCAGACATTAAGCCTAAAAAACAAGGAATTTATTGAAGCCGCCCGAGTCACAGGCGTGAATAACTGGCAAATCGTGACCCGTCATATCGTGCCAAATGTGCTCGGCGTTGTCGTGATTTATGCGTCTCTTATCGTGCCGGGCATGATTTTGTTTGAGTCATTTTTGAGCTTTTTGGGGTTGGGCGTGCAAGAGCCGAGAACCAGTTGGGGGGCACTGCTTCAAGAAGGGGCTCAGACCATGCAAGTCGCTCCTTGGCAACTGCTTGTGCCATCTACCTTTTTGGTGGTTACACTGTTTTGTTTTAACTTTATCGGCGATGGCTTGCGTGATGCCCTAGACCCAAAGGATAGATGATATGACATTATTACAAGTAAAAAATCTGGACGTATTTTTAAAAACCGATGAAGAGCTTGTCCATGCGGTCAAAGATTCATCATTTACCGTAGAAAAAGGACAGACGCTTGCCATCGTAGGCGAGTCAGGTTCGGGCAAATCGGTCACGTCAATGGCGATTATGCAACTGTTGCCAAAAAATATCGCCAGTTTTGGTAAAGACTCATCGGTGCTCTTTGATGGCAAAGAGCTACTTAGCTTGTCTGAGCGTGAGATGCGTGCCATTCGTGGTGATAAGATTGCCATGATTTTCCAAGAGCCGATGACTTCCCTAAACCCATTTGTCCCTATTGGCAAACAAGTGGCAGAAGCGGTCAGCATTCACAACCCGAGCGTGAGCAAATCCGAAGCGACTAAGCTGGCACTTGACACCTTGCAAAAGGTCAAAATCCCCAATGCCGACAAAAAAATGACGGCATATCCGCATGAGTTCTCAGGTGGTCAGCTCCAACGTATCATGATTGCGATGGCGATTATCAATAAGCCCGACCTACTCATCGCTGATGAGCCGACGACGGCACTTGATGTGACCACGCAGGCGGAGATTTTGGATTTGATGCTAGAGTTACAGCGTGATTTGGGCATGGCGATTATTTTAATCTCCCATGATTTGCGACTGGTGAAAAAGTACAGCGACCAAGTGTGTGTCATGCAACATGGCGTGATTATCGAGCGTGGCACAACCCAAGACGTCTTTAATAACCCACAACACCCTTATACAGTGGAGCTTTTGATCCCCATTCCTAATAACCACAAACCCATCCTTGATGAATCTGCCCCCAAACTCATCACAGCGGACAATGTCAAGGTGGACTATGTCGTCGCACGCAACTTTTTTGGTAAGCCGACCAAGACCTTTAATGCGGTCAAAGGTATTACGCTTGACCTAAAAGTGGGCGAGACGCTTGGTATTGTGGGCGAGTCAGGTTCGGGCAAATCCACGCTAGGGCGTGCCATCATGCAGATTGTGGCGTCCACGGGCGACATTCGTTTTAATGGCGAAAAAATCATTGACACAAAGGGCGACAAACGCCAAGCCCTACGCCGTGACATGCAAATCGTCTTTCAAGACCCTTTTAACTCA
This sequence comes from Moraxella equi, assembly GCF_002027555.1. Lineage (GTDB taxonomy): Bacteria > Pseudomonadota > Gammaproteobacteria > Pseudomonadales > Moraxellaceae > Moraxella > Moraxella equi. Next base: position 6,246 of record NZ_MXAP01000020.1, on the reverse strand, counting down.
CTCTCGCCCCGCCTGACCGTGCGTGAGATTATCGAAGAGGGCCTGACCGTGCATTTTCCACAGATGACCAAAGAAGAGCGTCGGCAAAAGGTGGTGAAGATTTTAAAAGAAGTCAATCTGTCGCCTACCATGATAAACCGCTATCCGCATGAGTTCTCAGGCGGTCAGCGTCAGCGTATCGCCATCGCCCGAGCGATTATCTTAGAGCCGAAATTTGTCCTGCTTGATGAGCCGACTTCTGCCCTTGACCGCTCTACTCAAATCATGGTGGTCGAGCTTTTAAACGACCTACAAAAGAAATATGGACTAAGCTATATCTTTATCAGTCATGATTTGTCGGTGGTTAAAGCACTCTCTGACCGTGTGATTGTGATGAGTGGGGGCGAAGTGGTGGAGATGGGGACAGCAAGACAGATTTTTGAAGAACCAAAACATGAGTACACCCAGCTGTTGGTGCAAGCGTCTAATTTGTCTTAGTTTATCTTGATTTATTTTACCCCATCCAACAAAAAACCAGTCAAGTGACTGGTTTTTTTATCGTGGGTTGGTGCAAAGTTTATCCGATAACCCCAAAAAACTGTAACAAAAACAGCCCTGTAAACCCTGTCAAAAACACAATCCCACAGATGGCATACACGTTCATCAAAGGCGAGAGTTTCTTGCCACGGCTTTTGATGAGTGAGTAGTTCAAATAGGCAAAAATCGGTGCGGTGACAAAGGCAGAAATCATGGCAAATTTGAGCAAAGTTGCCATCTGCCCCATAAAGAACGTGATAAGCCCAAAACCTGTGATGGTGGTGACGGTCGTCCAAAACAGCGTGGTTTTGCCTGATGACTTGTGTCCGCTGATGAGCGTAAAGCATTCGGCGTTGGCACGACCGTAGCCATCCACGCAAGTGATGATGGTGCCAAACATGCACAAAAAGGCGATGAACGTCACCAAGCCCCTTGCCCATTCGCCGATGGTGTTGGTGTACATGTTAATTAACTGTCCGATGTAGGCACCGCCTTGCATGGCAATCTCTTGTCCTGTGCCGTACTGGACAAACACCCCCAATGCCAAGAAAAATAACGCCAAGATGGTAGAAGTAAGATAGCCAACATTAAAGTCAAGCAAGCCTTGCTTGTGCGTGGGGTGGTCGTCACGGATTTTTTTGGCAGTCCATATTGATGCGATGACAGAGAATTCTAATGGCGTTGGCATCCAGCCCATCAAAGCGATGATAAAGGCAAGCCCTGCCATGTTAAAGGGTGAGACCGCCACAAAGTCAGGAGCAGGCGGGGAGGCTTTTGCCCCTGCGACCATCACTGCCAAGACGGTCGTTACGGTCAAAAGAATGATGATCCATTTGGTGACATTATCAAGCACTCGAAAATGCCCAAAGATAAGCAGTGCCCAAGAAGTAACCATGACTAAGCCTGATAAAGCAATGGTAGATAGTTCAAAGGGGAGCATGTAGCTTAAAATCACCGCCGTCAGCAGTGCCACCGCCCCCGTGCTAATCATGCCTGATAAGATGGACAGGATAAAAAACGCCCAAAGATAAAATTTGGATTTTTTGGCGTAGCCTGTGATGAGACTGTCGCCTGTCTCATAAGCATAGTTAGTGGCAAAGCGAAAAAAGGGGTATTTAAAAAAGTTTGCCAATAAGATGATGATGGCAAGTTGCCATCCATACAACGCCCCTGCCTGTGTTGATGCGACCAAATGCGGCCCACCAATGGCAGCAGATGCAATCAAGATGCCTGGTCCAAAGGCTCTCCAGTTAATGCGATTAGCCATAATTACCCCAATAATAAAAATAAAGTTTTGTGATATTAGCATACTATAGCTTATTGTTTTATAATTTTTTATGATTAATAATTTATATTATGCAAAAATTATTATGGATCAAGCAGGTATTTTGTAAAAATGTTACCAACGGTCGGCATGCCCTTTATATTTGTGGTTTTGCCCTTATAATATGCCATTATTTTTTAAGAGAATATCGCAATGACTACTTTTGTCAGTTTTAATATCAACGGACTGCGTGCCAGACCCCATCAACTCATTGCCGTGCGTGATACGCTTGGGGCGGATATTATCGGTTTGCAAGAAACCAAAGTTCATGATGAAGCCTTTCCCTTAAAAGACGTGGAGAGCCTTGGCTATCATGTGGAATTTTTTGGACAAAAGTCGCATTATGGCGTGGCGATTTTGTCCAAATTTGAGCCGATTTTTGTACAAAAGGGCTTTCCCTTTGCTGATGTGGACGCCCAAAGACGGCTGATTCATGCCAGATTTGATGTCAATGGGCGTAAGATTGATGTCATCAACGGCTATTTTCCCCAAGGCGAAAATCGAGACCATGAGACCAAATTCCCCATGAAACGTGCCTTTTATGCCGACCTAAACCGTTACATTGACGAGCTAAAAGGGCAGGGGCGTGAGCTTGTCATCATGGGCGATATGAACATCTCGCCCCATGATAATGACGTGGGCATTGGCGAGCCAAATGCCAAACGCTGGCTAAAAAATGGCACCTGTTCATTTTTGCCCGAAGAGCGTGAGTGGTATGATGAGCTGATGAGTCGTGATTTACATGATACTTACCGTAAGTTTAAGCCTGACAGTGCGGACGAGTTTAGCTGGTTTGATTACCGCTCAAAAGGCTTTGATGACACGCCAAAACGGGGGCTTAGAATCGACCATATCTTGTGTACAGACAAACTCATCCAAGACTGTGTGGATGCAGGAATTAGCTATGACATTCGTGGGCTAGAAAAACCGTCCGACCATGCACCGATTTGGGCAAGGTTTGAGGTGTGATAACACGAGTATTATTATATACTCAATAGACTTTAAAATTACCACAAACGCAATGATGTTTTGGTGTAGGGCGTGCTTTCCACGCCTACAAAAAGGGCAGTATTCAAATATCAAAAATTTGTGGTAACTTTAACACAAAAACTTATGGTTCCTTTTTTATGTTAAAAATTTATTTAACATAATCTTAATTATTTATGCCTATTTTACAAAGAAAACCCAAAATCTCATCATAAAAACCCACCACAAAAACACCTGTATAGGCCTGATTTTATGCTATAATAGCTCATTTATACTTTTAAAAACATGAAAAACCTAAAACCCACCACCCTAATCCCTGCCCTACATATGGGCGATAATGCAGTGCTTGAAGTGGACGCACATTGGGCAAACTCGGACACGCTTGCCGTCATTTTGCACCCCAACCCCAAAGCAGGCGGAACAATGAATAATAAGGTCGTTACGACCCTATACCGCTTTTGTAAAGAAAATGGCATGGATACCGTGCGGTTTAATTATCGGGGCGTGGGGCTCTCAAGCGGTGAGATTGAGTATGGCAATGGCGAGTATTTGGACAGCCTATGCGTGCTTGATTGGGCACTGCAGCAGACGAATGCCAAGACGCTGTGGCTGGCGGGATTTTCTTTTGGGGGATTTATTGCGTGCCGTGTGGCGGATAAGGTGTTGACGGATTACGATGTCAATCTACAAAAACTCACGCTCATCGCCCCGTCCATTGAAAAAAACGACCCAACAGGGCTAACCTTGCCGACCGATACGCTCATGATTTATGGCGACCAAGATGAATTTGTCCGCCCAAGCAGTATGGCGGATTTTGCCGATGAGTTTGGTATAAAAAGTAAAGTGATGGCAGGGGCGAGCCACTTTTTTCATGGGCGACTTAGTGAGTTAAAAGAATTGATTGAAAAATAAACCATGTCAAAATCAAAAGACCCAAATAAAGTCAGTCTCGGCGAAGTGTTTGCTTTAATAACAAGCAATAAAGCGTTATGTTGGGTGGTGGTTTTGATTACTGCTTTGATAATTGTCGTGCTTTGTGGGGTTGCTTATCACAATCAGCAGAAAACCATAAAGAAACACGAGTTATTAAAAGACAATGGCGTGTTGATATTAGCCACGTCCTACCGTGAATATTGTGGAAAGAATGCCACAAGATTTTATCGTTTTGATGTGAATGGTAAAAGGTACATCAAATCTGTTGGAATGTTTTGTGGTAAACCTTTGGGCGATACTGTCGAAGTGTATTATTTAAAAGACAAACCGCACATCAATTTATTTAAAACACAGTTACAACGTGGTGCACCAAGCCATTGGCATTCGGTATTTATGATAATTGTGTGTACGTGTTCGTTGTTATTTTTGACCGTTTATAAAATCATACATTCTTATTTGGTTGCCGAAAAACATTCACAAAATGAGCTTAAATTAAGGAAAAATAATGACCAATTTATCCCCCCAAAAACGCTATGATGAAGCCCTAGCCACAGGCAATTTTAGCCATGATGACGTGCAAGCAAAGGCGGTTGCTTATCTTGACAAATTGCACCATGAAATCATGGCAAGCCAAAACACCAATCAAGGCTTTTTTGCCAGTCTGTTCAAATCCAAACCCACGCCTCCCAAAGGCTTGTATATGTGGGGCGGTGTCGGACGTGGCAAGACGTGGCTTATGGATATGTTTTATGACAGCTTGCCGATAGAGCGAAAAATGCGACTGCATTTTCATCATTTTATGAAGCGGGTGCAGTCCGAGCTTGTCAAATTGCAAGGGCAAGTTAATCCTTTACAAAAAGTGGCGGATATTATCCATGCTGAGGCGGTTGTTATTTGTTTTGATGAATTTTTTGTCTCCAATGTGTCGGATGCCATGATTTTGGGCGATTTGTTTAGTATGCTCTTTGAGCGTGGCATTACGCTTGTGGCAACGTCCAACATTGAGCCGTCTGGACTTTATAAAAATGGCATTCACAGAGACCGCTTTTTGCCTGCCATCGAGCAGGTTGAAAAGCACACAACCGTGATGAATATTGACGCAGGCGTGGATTATCGGCTAAGATTGTTAAAGCAAGCCAAACTCTACTCATCGCCCCTAACGGACGACACCAAAGACTGGTTGTCCGAGCGGTTTGACACGCTGGCAGGTGGTCAAAAAGTGCTGATCGACCCCATTGTCATCGGTGGGCGCAAGATTGATATCATCAAGCGTACCGAGACCATGCTGTTGGCGAGTTTTAGGGATTTGTGTATGCAGCCCCGTTCGGCGTCTGATTTTATTGAGATTGCCAGTGATTTTGATACCGTGATGGTGGATAATGTCCCTGCCTTGACGGATACGTTTATGGACCCAACCAGACGATTTATTTATTTGGTGGACGAATTTTATGACCGCCGTGTCAAATTGCTTGTGCGTGCCGAGCAGTCCATTTTGGAGTTGTATCAAGGCGAAAAACTCGCCTTTGAGATTGAGCGGACACGTTCACGCCTCTTAGAAATGCAGTCCGAAGAGTATCTGTCGGAAGAGCATCGGGTGGAATAGGGGGTTTATAGCAAATTAACCCCAATTTGTACCAATGCTAAATTTTGAAAAATGCCTTGTAGGGGCGTACTTGGCGTACTTTCCACACCCGATGATTGGGTGAATTACATTTGTCTTGTATAAAAAACCTTGATTTTTGGGCAAAATAAATTATCCCTATATATTCATATTCCAAACCGATTAAAAGTAAAATCAAACGAGAACAACCATGAACGACCTAATCTCCCTTATCCATGCTCGCCGTAGCATTGGCAAACTCTCCCTACCCATGCCAAGCCATGATGAGCTAAACACCGCCTTTTTGTGTGCGATGACTGCCCCTGACCATAAGGTGTTACGCCCCTATCGGTTTGGCGTGATGACAGGCAAAGCCCTTGATGAATTTGGGCAGGTATTGCTCCAAGCAGGGCTTGCCAAAGCCGAAGTAGACGGCGAGAGCCTAGATGACACCGCACGCACCAAACTCATCAATATACCAAAACGGGCTCCGATGATTATCACGGTGGCAACCGACTACAAACAGCACCCAAAAGTGCCAGAGTTTGAGCAACTTCTGTGCGTGGGGGCGGTGGTGCAAAACCTGCTGTTGGTACTACAAAGCATGGGCTATCGCACGGTATGGCGGACAGGCGATTTGTGTAATGAGCCTGCCGTCAAAGCCCATTTTGGGGTTAGCGATGACAATACCGTGTGCGGATTTGTTTATGTTGGGTCAAGCGATATTGCCATGCCTGAGCGTGAAGCGGTAGATTTGTCGGAATTTGTTTATTTTTATCAATAAATTATCAATCTCAACGATTTTGATTGTTTTTGAATGGTAGGGGTGAATTATAATTCGCCCAAAAATCAACACTTTATCACAGGGCGAATTGAAACACGCCCC
>NZ_MXAP01000002.1 GCF_002027555.1 Moraxella equi | reverse complement strand
AAGTTCGGTTGGTATATCATGAAAATATGTTTTTTGACTGCTTTGGCGGTGTTGTTATTTCCTCTACTGGTGAGTGCGGAAACATTGGATGGGGATGAATACGAATCCATTGCCCTGCAAAAACAGGCATTATGGGGTAGGATTGATGAAGTGGTTCACCCTGATATATTATCAAGACATCGGGCGAATCTTGAAAGCAAGCAAAACATCACTATTGCCAAGATAGTGGCTCGTGTCGCACCAGCAGTCATGGATACGGACAAGCAAGTGGCACTGCTTTATGAAGCCATCATTGAGATGAGTGGTGGTCACCAAATGGTGGAGATAAATCTGTTTGACTACATATTCTTTGTGCTAGCCATGGCAGCAATCAGTGACCAACCGTTATCCATGGCTCAGCAACAATCCATAAATGATCAGGCGCATACTAAGTATCTATATCCCATACTAAAAGTCAAAATTCATGACTATGTCATTGGGCGGGATAATCATGTCATCACAGAGGAGTTGCGACAGCTTATTGATTCGGGATTTACCCAATACAAGCGTAATAGCACCATACTCTATCATAGGGAAAGTTGGACGGGAGTGATTGGAGGGGAGTCGGAGTGATTATCTGATGAGATGAATACATCTCCACGGATGCGTGAATTGATGGCTAAACACATGGCGACAGATGATAAGGATGATGATAACGTCTTTAATATGCTATCAAACAGCCAAAGTATTTTGTTACAGCAGTCTATTTTTAAGTGTATGCCATCATAGAATAATTCCCTTATCTAAAAACTAAGCTGTTATTAGCCTTATAAATAGGGGGATTATTTACCAATCAACAAGCCTAGATAAAATCGCCAAGTAAAAACCCGCCCATTAGAGCGGATTTTTTGCCAAGGTTGGCGATTAACCACCAAAGTCATCAAGCAAGATATTTTCATCTTCTACGCCCAAGTCTTTGAGCATTTTGATGACGGCGGCGTTCATGACAGGAGGTCCACACATGTAGAATTCACAGTCTTCTGGGGCAGGGTGGTCTTTTAGGTAGTTTTCATACAGAACGTTGTGAATAAAGCCTGTATAGCCTTCCCAGTTATCCTCAGGTTGTGGGTCAGAGAGTGCCACATTCCAAGTGAAATTAGGGAATTCGGCAGCCAAACCGTCATAATCTTCCACATAGAACATTTCACGCTTAGAACGTGCACCGTACCAAAAGCTGATTTTGCGGTCAGATTTTAGGCGTTTTAGCTGGTCAAAAATGTGCGAACGCATCGGTGCCATACCTGCACCGCCCCCGATGAATACCATTTCGGCTTTGGTGTCTTTGGCAAAGAACTCACCATAAGGGCCAGATACGGTAATCTTATCACCCGGTTTTAGGCTAAATACATACGATGACATTTTGCCGGGTGGGATATTGTCAGGGCCTCGTGGCGGTGGGCTTGCGATACGAATGTTAAACTTGATGATGCCCTTTTCTTCGGGATAGTTTGCCATAGAGTAGGCACGAATCACAGGCTCATCAACCTTGGACGTATAACGCCATAGGTTGAAGTTATCCCAGTCTTCGTGGTATTCTTTGGCAATATCAAAGTCTTTGTAATGCACTTCATGCGGTGGGGCTTCTAGCTGTACATAGCCACCTGCACGGAAAGGTACGACCTCGCCTTCTGGGATTTTCAGGGTAAGCTCTTTAATGAAGGTTGCCACGTTATCATTAGAGATAACCTCACATTCCCATTTTTTAACATCAAAAAATTCAGGGTCAATCTCAATTTTCATGTCTTGCTTGACGGCAACTTGACATGCCAAACGCATACCCTCACGAATCTCGCCTTGGGTAAAATGACCTTCTTCGGTGGGTAGGATAGAACCGCCACCGTCCAACACCTTACAACGACATTGACCGCAAGTACCACCGCCACCACAGGCTGACGACAAGAAAATGCCTTCGCCTGCCAATGTTTGCAAGAGCTTGCCACCTGCGGCGGTGGTTACGTTGTTGTCGGGATTGTCGTTGATGTTAATTGTTACCTTGCCTGAGCTGACAAGGCGTGAGCGTGCCACCAAGATGACCACCACCAAACTCATGATGATGGCGGTAAACATGATGACACCACTGATTGCTGTACCAAACATGGTTTCTCCTTATAAGCTCATACCGCCGAATGACATAAAGCCAAGCGACATCAGTCCGACAGTGATAAAGGTAATGCCAAGACCACGAAGGGGGGCGGGTACGTCTGAGTATTTGAGCTTCTCACGCAGTCCTGCCAATGCCGTAATCGCCAATGCCCAACCAAAGCCAGAACCCACGCCATAGACGATAGATTCGCCAAAGTTGTAATCACGCTCTACCATAAATAGCACGCCACCCATGATCGCACAGTTTACTGTGATGAGTGGCAAGAACACGCCTAGGGCGTTGTAGAGTGCTGGCATGAATTTGTCCAAAAACATCTCTAAGATTTGGACGGTTGCCGCAATCAGAGCGATATAGCTAAGTAGTCCCAAGAAAGACAGATCGGTATTTGGCATGCCTGCCCACGCCAATGCCCCGTCTTTTAGTAGGAATTGGTAAAGCAGGTTGTTTAGCGGAACAGTAACCGCCATAACCACAACGACCGCAACGCCCAGACCAATGGCGGTTGAGACCTTTTTGGAGACGGCGATGAACGTACACATACCCAAGAAAAAGGCAAGAGCCATGTTTTCAATGAATACGGACGTGATGAATAAACTGATATAGTGTCCCATTAGTGTGCTTCTCCCTTAGAATTTGGTGCGATGACAAACTCCGCAGGTTCTTGTTGCTCAGGTTTCCAGTAACGCACAATGGCGATGAACAGAGCAATGACAAAGAACGATGACGGTGGCAACAATAGCAAGCCATTTGGGATATACCAACCGCCGTCTGTGGCTTTTTCTAAAAGTTGAATGCCAAACCAGCTACCGTTACCGATGATTTCACGGATACTTGCCACAAAAATCAGTACGGTAGAGTAGCCCAAGCCGTTACCAATACCGTCAATAAAACTTGGGATTGGTGGGTTGCTCATGGCGTAGGCTTCGGCACGACCCATAACGATACAGTTGGTGATGATAAGACCGATGAACGCACCTAACGATTTGGCGGTGTCATAGGCGACCGCTTTTAGGATTTGCTCAACCACGATAACCAATGACGCAATCACGACCATTTGTACGATGATACGAATCGATGACGGGATATTGTTACGAATGATTGAGATAAAAAAGCTAGAAAATGCCGTAACGAGCGTAAGTGCAATACACATGACAAGGGCGTTTTGCACGCTCGTGGTAACCGCCAATGCTGAACAAATACCAAGGATTTGCAGGGCAATGGGGTTGTTATTAAAAATCGGCGTGGTTAAAATCTTTTTGGTATCCGCCATGATTATGCTCCTTTACCGCCAGCTGTACCAGCTTTTAGGTTGTCTAAAAACGGCTGATAACCGTCTTTGCCTAGCCAAAACTGAACCATGTTATGCACGCCACGACCTGTTAGGGTAGCACCGCTAATGCCGTTAACTTCGGTAGGTTTGGCAGTACCTGCCTTAGCAACACCCATAAGCACGTTGCCGTTGTCATCATGGGCTTTTTTGTCATGCCATTGGGCACGCCAAGGCTCTTCGGTGATACGAGAGCCCAAACCGGGGGTTTCTTTGTGCTGGTAGAAGTTGACACCTTTAATGGTGTTAAAGTCCTTATCAAGGGTAAGCAGTCCATAGATTTGACCCCACAGACCCGCTCCGTGAAAGGGTAGAACGAGCGTCTCAATCTCACCGCTTGCGTTTTTGGCGACATAGGCTTTACCAAATTTTGGCTTACCGCCAATGGCAGCGATGTCATTTTCAAGTGGTGCACTAAGGCTTGGGGTACGAGCCGCTTTGGCAATGTCATAGTTTGCCACGTCTGTGATGCCTGCTTGGGCAGCTTCTTCTTCGGTGGCAAATTTGCCGGTTTCTAGATTGACAAGATGAATTTCAAATTCTTTAAAGCGTTCTGCCACCACCGCATTTGACTCAGTATTTGGGTCAAATTTGCCTGCGGCGATAAGGATGTTTTTGTTAAAATCTAGGGTGCTGTTGGCAGTTTGCTGGGGTTTTAGACCCACCGCAACGGCTGACACCATGACCGAACAGACAAGGCACAGCACCAAAGCGGTTACAAGGGTTGTAACGTTACTATTTTTGGCTGACATGAGCTAGTCTCCGTGCTGTTTGACGTTTGATGTTGGCTTGTTTGACAAAGTAGTCAAATAGCGGTGCAAATAGGTTGGCAAACAAAATGGCAAGCATGATACCTTCTGGGAAAGCAGGGTTTACCACACGAATGGCAACCGTCATAAAGCCGATGAGTAAGCCATAGCACCAACGACCTGTGTTGGTATGGGCGGCTGATACTGGGTCTGTTGCCATAAAGACCGCACCAAACATAAAGCCACCGATGACCAAATGCCAATGGGGGGCAAGGCTCATCATTGGGTTGGTGTCGCTACCAATCATATTAAAGATAAAGGCAGTAACCACAAGACCGATGACCGCCCCTGCAATCACACGCCAGCTGGCGATTCTGGTGTACATGAGTACCGCACCACCGATAAGAATGGCAAGGGTTGAGACTTCACCGATGGAGCCTTGCATATTGCCCAAAAAGGCTTGACCCCATGTGATGGTCTGACCATAAGCGTCCACAAAAGCATTAGACGGCACACCTGCGGCAGCTTGACCTAGGGGGGTTGCACCGCTATAACCGTCCACGTTGTTTAAGCCTTTAACGGCAGTCCACACCGCATCGCCCGACATATAAGCAGGATAGGCAAAGTACAAGAACGCACGACCTGCCAAGGCGGGGTTAAGACAGTTCTTGCCTGTACCGCCAAAGACTTCTTTTGCCACGACCACACCAAAGCTGATACCTAGGGCAACTTGCCAAAGCGGAATATCAGGCGGTAGCGATAGGGCGAACAGCACAGACGTAACGAAAAAGCCTTCGTTAATCTCATGCCCACGCACCACCGCAAAAATCAGCTCCCACGCAAAACCCACTGCAAAGGTTACGGCATAAATGGGCAAAAACTGCATGGCACCATAGACCATACACGCCAAAATGTTGTTCGGGTCATAGCCTACCATGCCTGTAACAATGGTACGCCAGCCTGTTGGCGTGATACCAAAATGGCTAATGGCAGTCAAGGCTTGAAAGCCGACATTGTACATTCCCCAAAACATAACAGGGAAAGTACATAGCCACACGGTAATCATCATGCGTTTTAGGTCAATACCGTCACGGACGTGAGAGGCACTGTACGTTTGGGAGCTTGGCTGACGCAAAAAGGTGTCAAATGCTTCCCAGACGGCATAGTATTTTTCGTATTTACCACCCTTAGTAAAGGACGGCTTGGTACGGTCAAATAAATTGTGTAAAAATTTCATCGTTTGCCTTCCTTAACCTTCTGCTTCAATACGAGTTAGGTTATCACGCAAAATATCGCCAAACTCATATTTACCAGGCGATACAAAGGTGCAAAGTGCCAAATCTTCTTCGTCAAGCTCCAACGCACCAAGCTCCACCGCTTCTACAATATCGCCAACGATGAGCGAGCGAAGTAGCTGAGTGGGTAGGTAGTCTTGGGGCATGACGGTTTCAAATGAACCGATTGGCACCATGGCACGGGGTGAGCCGTTGGTTGTGGTGGTAAAGGCGTATTTTTTGCCTTTAAAAAATTGAGAAATATAAATCGGTAGCGTTGAAAAACGGTTCGCCCCAAGTGTTAGGTAGTGAAATGCAGGGCGTTCACGACCTTCGGCAAGTGCTGAGACTTGATTGTGAAAACGTCCAAGATACGCCACCGCGCCGCTTGCCTTACGACCTGACAGCACCGACCCTGAGATGATACGGTTGTCATCGCCATTTAGCTCGCCATGGGTTAAGGCGTTCAAATCCGTCCCACGAGTGGTTTTGATAAGGCGTGGGTTTTTGACGACCGTGCCAGCTAGGCTAATGGTGCGTTCGGTGTGAATCTTACCTGTGGTAAAGAGCTTACCAATGGCAATCACGTCTTGATAACCGATTGTCCACACGGTTACGCCACGAGCTAGTGGGTGCAAAAAGTGAATGTGCGTGCCTGCGTTGCCAGCAGGATGAACGCCGTCAAAACCGTGATATTCAACACTGCCTGCAACATTGGTGGCTTTGGTTGGGGCGGTTTTGCCATGACAAACAAGCGTTTTTGGCGATAGGACAGAGATGACGGCAAGACCACTGTTAAAATCATCAATATTGGCATTGATAATATCAGCAGGGTCGGCACTTAGGGGGTTGGTGTCGGTTGCGGTAACAAAAATCGCTGACGGCGTGCTGTCAAGTTCAGGGGTACGGCTAAAAGGACGGGTGCGAAACGCTGTCCATTCACCAGCGTCATTGAGCTGGGCGACCACTTCTTCACGAGACAGCTTGGCAAGGCTGTCTTTGGCGTGGGCTTTAAAGCCAATCTCATCGCCTTGGGCAACTTCAATGACGAGGCTTTCAAACACACGTCGCTCGCCACGGTTGATGGCGATGACCTTACCTGAGACGGGGGCGGTGTATTTGACCCCCAGACGCTTTTTGTCTTCAAACACCACCTGTCCTTTGGCGACTATATCGCCTTCCTTGACGTGCATGGTCGGACGCATACCGATATAATCATAACCGATAAGGGCGACATGAGTAGGTGTGTGTTCGCTAATTTTTTTGGTTGGCTCGCCTGTGATAGGCAAGTCCAACCCCTTTTTTATGGTAATCATAAGCGGATACTCAATCTGAGTGAAATGACCATACCAGACTCCTGTTGGTATACACGAGAGCTTTAACGCTGACCTTAAACTCCTTAACAACACGTTAATGCTTGTAGTTACAGTGGCGACTGGCTACCTGTTTTGATGAACGTTTAGGGTGTGTTAATTAAAATTTAGATGAATAAGACTTGACAAATCGCTGTCCATGACCGTAACTCATCACGTTTAACACGTCCTAACAATCGTTCTCTTGCCCAAATTAGGCATGAAGATTCTATCTATTATACGCTAAACTTTGATAAATTTACAGAAATTTTTGAGAAATATTAAGGGTAAATGGTTGATTGTCATGATTATGTCAAAAAGATATGAGACAAGATGGGGCGTGATTTTACAAATGATAATTGTTTATAAAAATATCACCCAAAACGGAAAAATGCCCCATTGATGACAAATGCCACGCTCCACACGCAGATAAGTAGCACGTGAAATCCCATGACTTTTAATGTATTGGCGGTATGCGTGCCATTTTCTAGCTTTTTAACTACCCGAAAACGGGCGTGCAAGGCGGTGAGTATCGTCAAGATGAGCCATGTTAATTTACCATGCACAAGGGCGGTCAGCATGCCCATGTTTTGCCCCCAAAGTGCTGGGGGTAGTAAGGTTATTAGCATATAAAAGCCTGTTACCACTTGCACGGCAAGGGCGGTCATGCCCAAGGGTTCATAGCTTTTTTCAAAGGCTAAAAATCCTGCCACGTCATTTTGGCGGATAAAATTGGGCATTAGGCGGATAAGCAGGTATAAATGCCCACCCACCCAAATGCTGGCTCCAAATAAATGTACAATCAAGGCAATTTTATACATGGTTTTTCCAACTTGGTTATATGAGTGTGATAAATGATTGGGTTTTTTGAGTGGTTTTATTTCAAATTTATTTTAAAAACTATTTTCTCCGCCCTGCTCTAAATACAAAAGGGTCATCATAAAAGGTAGGGTCGGCATTATCCCAAAAATACGGCACGCCCAATATCGGCAAGGGATTTAATTGGCGTGGGGTAACATCATCTTTTAATAAAAAGTTATTTAAATGTTCTGATAATTGATTGTCCAACATGGCTAATTGCTCGTTGAGTGATTTGGCAAAAAATGATGAATGAACTTTGATAATCACGGTATGGCTACATAAGGATTTAAAGGGGCTGATGAGTTGCTCCAATAACGCATGACCGAATATAAAGATTTTGGCTTTTTTGTTGTTGTCATGATGATAATCTGCCCAATATTCACGGTTATCCACCAAGCACGTTTGCCAATCAAAACCCACCAAGGCTTGCCCAATGGTAGTGCCAATCTCATCATCGGCGACAACAAGTATCGCCCCATTTTCATCAAATACGGTAATGGTATCTCGCACACGGTTACGTCCGTTGGCGGTGTGGTTGTCGCCCATGTGGGCGAGATGTTTGGCATTAAGTAGCGATTTGGTATGGGGAAAAACCGACCACACGCACGCCCCAAACCAGTCGTGCAGATTATCACGGGTTGGGATTTTGCGGTGTTGCCCGATGTGGGTTTCGTACGCTGTGCCGTGTTCTAGGTCGTTTTGGTGGGTAAAGGTAAGTGGGCGGTTTTGGTAATTTTTTAGGGCAATATGATTGTTGGCAAAATAGCCATTTAACCACTCAAACAGTGGCAGGGCAGGGTGGTCGGCAAATGCCTGATGAATGGGCAAATACGGGGTAAGCCAAGGGGCGGACGGGTCAATGGTGGCAAAGTCGTGCAAAAAGTCGTGTGAAAAATCGGACATGATGATATTAACAGGCGGTAGAATCATCGTGAGCATAGCATATTTTATGAGCTTTGGGTAGTCGGTTTTTGGGGGTAGGGCGTTATAAAAAACTTGCATATTTTCGCACTTGCGTTTAATATGGCGATTATTTATAAAGATGAGAGTATATGATGACCCTATCGCAAACATTTGCCCCTAAATTCATGGCGTTGGCACTGGTCGGCACATTGGCATTGTCAGGCTGTTCGGTGTTTCGTGTGTACACCATTGATTTGCCCCAAGGCACGCCCATCACGTCCGCTCAGGCATCGCAGGTGCAAGTAGGCATGACCGCCGACCAAGTGACCTATTTGCTTGGTAGCCCTGCCATGAAAGACACGCTAAACCCGAACCGCTTTGACTATCTGTATGACTACACCGCAGGCACAGACGGCAAGCGAGCGGGCAAAAAAGACATCAAAAACGCCAGTCAGTACCTGTCTATCTTTTTTGAAAATGGGCGTGTAGTGCGTATCGCAGGGCGTGAATCACTGCCAAGAAGAAATCAGTAATACCCCACTCTCAACTTAA
>NZ_MXAP01000199.1 GCF_002027555.1 Moraxella equi | reverse complement strand
GAATGTTCAACGTGTTCTAACTATAAATGCTAAATTTGCTTGATTTTTAATCAATTTCATGTAAAATTTTGTAGTGCGATTGCCCTGAATCTTCTCAATAAGTATGCAAGGTTTAATCAGGTGTGCTATAATGAGATTAGCAAGCCAGACAATCGCCGTCCGACCACTTAATTTGATTTAAAGTTAATGTTGTGATAAATGTTAGTCAAATTAAGTGGTCGGAGGGAGGAAAGTCCGGACTACATAGGGCGACGTGCTAGCTAACGACTAGGGGGCGAAAGCCTACGACCAGTGCAACAGAGAATAGACCGCCCAACCACTCAACCAAATATTTTTTAAAATTATAATTTTAAAAAAATATTTGGTTGAGTGGTTGGGTAAGGGTGAAACGGTGGGGTAAGAGCCCACCGCATGACTGGTAACAGTTCATGGCAAGGTAAACTCCACGTGTAGCAAGACCAAATAGGTATCCAATGAGTTGCCCGCTTAGGATACGGGTAGGTTGCTTGAACGCATGAGTGATTGTGCGTCTAGATGAATGATTGTCCACGACAGAATCCGGCTTATCGGTTTGCCATTTATTTTTATAAAATTTTATAAAAATGAAAAATTTTTTTAAAATTGGTGTTGACAACAGATAAAAGCATCTGTATAATTCGCACCCTGTAACGGCGATGTAGCTCAGCTGGTTAGAGCGTACGACTCATAATCGTAAGGTCAAGAGTTCAAGTCTCTTCATCGCCACCAAATTACCTTGGTAGAATTTAAAAAAGTCCTTGACTTAATTTTAAATTATTATATAATGTAATTTCTGCTGACAATAAAGCACTGTTGAAAATTAAATTAAAACTTTTTTAAAAAACCGCTTGACATC
>NZ_MXAP01000198.1 GCF_002027555.1 Moraxella equi | reverse complement strand
GACATAAAAAATAGCATTGATAAATCAACCACTTACACCATAACTCTTGCCAAAGACTCATACACAGGTAACAACATAAGACACCAAGGCGAAGAAGTCGCCACAGGCGAGTGCGTGCTGACCGTGGGCAAACGCCTAAACCCTACCGACATCAGTCTGCTTGCCAATCTTGGTGTGGCAGATGTGGTGGTGTATCGTCCGCTTGTGGTGGGGATTTTGGCGACAGGGGACGAGCTTGTAGCTGTGGGCGAGAGCCTGCCAAGCCTTGCCAATATCTACAACTCAAACACACCCACCCTAAAAGCACTTTTCAAAGACTTACCCATTATCATTAAAGACTATGGCATTATCCCTGATGACTTGTCCAAGACCTGCCACGCCATAGAGCAAGCGGTGCATGAATGCGATGTGGTGGTGTCAAGTGCAGGGGTGTCGGTGGGTGATTATGACTTTTTGACGCACGCCATTGACAAACTTGGTAAAATCACCCATTACAAAGTCGCCATGAAACCAGGCAAACCCTTTGTTTTTGGCGAGCTTTATGACAATGCCGACAGCCCCAAAACGGTGCTGTATTTTGGGCTACCGGGTAATCCTTTGTCCTGCGTGGTGGGCTGTTT
Source organism: Moraxella equi (assembly GCF_002027555.1). Taxonomy (GTDB): domain Bacteria; phylum Pseudomonadota; class Gammaproteobacteria; order Pseudomonadales; family Moraxellaceae; genus Moraxella; species Moraxella equi. The sequence continues at coordinate 449 of NZ_MXAP01000198.1, read as the reverse complement.
GCAGTTTGTCATTCCTGCCTTGTGGCGACTGTCTGGGGTGCATGATGATGAGTTGCCCAAGCGATTGACTCTAAGAGCAACTTTGAGCCACGACATCAAAAAAAGGGCAGGGCGTAAAGAGTTCATGCGTGGCATATACCATCAAGATGAGCTTGGTAGATTTGTGGTGCAAGCGGTGGGCGTGCAAGACTCGCACCGTATCAAGCAGTTATCGCTTGCCAACTGCCTTATCGTGGCGGACAAAGACAGTGAAGGCTATTTGGTGGGCGATGAGATAACAATAGAGCCGTTTGGGTGGGGGTTTTATTGATAAGGTTTGTTTTTATAGCAAATCAACCCCAATTTACACCAATGCCAAATCTTGAAAACACCTTTGTGGGGGTGTATTGAACACGCCCTTTATGAACCCCACCCCAAAGCTCGCCACTTACACTCTAACCTTTGGGGTG
>NZ_MXAP01000197.1 GCF_002027555.1 Moraxella equi | reverse complement strand
CTTAAACATACAATCCAACCGCAACAAATGAAAAGATGTTCATAATTACTTATAATATTGTTACCACACAAATAAAAAGTAACCATGAACACCCACAAACATCTTAGCATAAATGAACGAGAAAAGATAATGTTAATGCTTGCACAAGGCATAAAACCCAGTAAAATCGCAAGCATGTTAGGATGTTCTCGTTCAATAATTTCAAGAGAAATATCAAGAAATTGTAAGTTAAACCAAGCATATAGTGCCAACACGGCTCAGATAAACTATGATAAAAAACGTCAAGCATGCAAACCTAAGTTTAAATTAGATGACAAAGAGTTATGTCAGTTGGTGCATGATAAGTTTTTATGAGTCACAGGTGGTCTCCAGAGCAAATCAGCAAACGTCTTAGGCTTGAGAATACAAAACACCAAATAAGTGCCAATACAATTTATCGAGCCATTTATCATGGATGGTTTGATGAAGGTGGCAGATTGGCACGTCGTAAGCTACGCCATAAAGGTAAGACAAGACATGCTAAGACTCATGATGAAAAGCGTGGTAAAATTAAGATCAGTCATGAATTATCAGAACGTCCAAAGATGGCTGATTTAAGAGAGCGGACAGGTGACATAGAGGCAGACACTGTCTTGGGTATCTCTGGTGGTCATTACCTACTCACCTTAGTAGATAGAAAAAACCGTTATCTGTGGTGCAGAAGATTGCCTGCCAAGAGGGCAGAACATGTACAAACTGCAATGATTGATTTATTAAAGGATGTAAAAGTCCATACAATTACCCCTGATAGAGGAAAAGAGTTTGCTCATCATGAAAAAATCAGTCAGCAGTTAAATGTAGAGTTTTACTTTCCCCCACCAAGACATCCTTGGGACAGGGGAAGTAATGAAAATACCAATGGACTGCTTAGAGAATATTTCCCTAAGCATCAAGATTTAAGCAAGTGGCATGAAAGCGATATTATCAGTAAAGTAAATGAACTTAATCATAGACCCAGAAAGTGTTTAAACTGGAAAACACCTTATGAGGTTTATTTTGATGAAGTGTTGCAGTTGGTTTGATAATTCAAG
>NZ_MXAP01000196.1 GCF_002027555.1 Moraxella equi | reverse complement strand
CATGGCCAAAGCCAAATTCGAACGTAACAAACCCCACGTAAATGTTGGTACCATCGGTCACGTTGACCACGGTAAAACTACCCTAACTGCTGCTATTGCAACCGTTGCTGCTAAGCATCACGGCGGTGAAGCAAAAGACTACGCTGCCATTGACTCAGCGCCTGAAGAAAAAGCTCGTGGTATTACCATTAATACCTCTCACATCGAGTACGACACTGCTAACCGTCACTATGCACACGTAGACTGCCCCGGTCACGCCGACTATGTTAAAAACATGATTACTGGTGCGGCTCAAATGGACGGTGCTATCCTAGTTGTTGCTGCAACCGACGGTCCAATGCCACAAACTCGTGAGCACATCCTTCTATCTCGTCAGGTTGGCGTACCTTACATCATGGTATTCATGAACAAGTGCGACCTAGTAGATGACGAAGAGCTACTAGAACTGGTAGAAATGGAAGTACGTGAACTTCTGTCTGACTACGACTTCCCAGGTGATGACACGCCAATCATCAAAGGTTCTGCACTACTAGGTCTAAATGGCGACCAAGGTCAATACGGCGAGCCTGCCATCCTAGAGCTACTAAGCACTCTAGACAGCTACATCCCTGAGCCAGAGCGTGACATCGATAAAGCATTCCTAATGCCAATCGAAGACGTATTCTCAATCTCAGGTCGTGGTACTGTGGTAACAGGTCGTGTAGAATCAGGTATCATCAAAGTGGGCGACGAAGTTGAAATCGTTGGTATCAAAGACACTGCCAAGACTACCTGTACTGGTGTTGAGATGTTCCGTAAGCTACTAGACGAAGGTCGTGCAGGTGAGAACTGTGGTATCCTTCTACGTGGCACCAAGCGTGAAGAAGTTCAACGTGGTCAAGTACTTGCTAAGCCAGGTTCAATCACCCCACACACCAACTTTGACGCTGAAGTATACGTACTGTCAAAAGAAGAAGGTGGTCGTCACACCCCATTCCTAAATGGCTATCGTCCACAGTTCTACTTCCGTACCACTGACGTAACTGGTGCCATTACTCTACAAGAAGGTACTGAAATGGTTATGCCTGGCGACAACGTTGAGATGAGTGTTGAGCTTATCCACCCAATCGCCATGGACAAAGGTCTACGCTTCGCTATCCGTGAAGGTGGTCGTACCGTAGGTGCTGGTGTTGTTGCTAACGTTAAGAACTAATCTAACAAGATTGGCTTAACAGCAAACAAGACTAATAGTCAAAACCAAACCCCCTGCCAGAGATGGTGGGGGGTTTGGGTTTTTG
>NZ_MXAP01000195.1 GCF_002027555.1 Moraxella equi | reverse complement strand
TTGGGTTCGGTTGGTATAGGTGCTTGATTTGGTCAAGATACGCCAAATTATTGCCTTGTTTGTCGCTTAATGCCAGACGGTTTAGCCATGCATAAGGGTTGTTTTGGCGGGATTTGTCTTGGTTTGTAAAGGTGCTTTTGGCTTTATTGATGTCGTCTGTCGTGATGAGATTAGGTAGGTTTGCCAGTACCTGTTTAGCATGGGCTATCATCTCGTCCGTCTTGTCAGGATTGGTGGTGAATTTAAGATGACTTTCAATGCGGTGGGTGTTGGGGTTTAGTGTACTGTCAAAATTTAGCCGATAAATGCCTAATTTTTCATCACGCAAGGTCAGTTTGAGTTTGTCGCTGGCGATGTTTTTTAGTAGGTTTACCGTCATGGCATCCACGCCTTGCCATGTGTGGGGTGTGGTCGTCCAAAGCTGTACGTCCGCTCGTGGCTCGCTGTGGTGGGCGAATTTGACCGTGTCCGATGTGGCAAGGGGCGTGGCGGTATGGCGAAATGCCGTCAAGGGCGGATTGGGATTGGCAAACAAGGCGATAAATTGCCCCATGTCGGTAGGTTTAGCATTACTCACGACATAAACCGTCATGGGCGTGCGTGTCATCTGCTTCCATGTGCTATTAAGCATGCGTTTGTCTAGTTTATCTAATTCATCAAGGCTTGGCAAGTGGTTTGGCAGTTGTCTTAACTTGCCAATCTCATCTAATCTGTGGCGTTCGGCTTGCTTAACCCCTGTCGGAGCAAGCTCGCTCATTAGGGCGGTTTTGGTGTCATCAAGTCCGCCCTTAATGGTGGTGTGGTACAGTTGGGCGTGGTAGAGATTGATAAGTTCGTTTAAGTTGGCATTGTCGCTACTCATCTCAATGATAAGCTCGTGGGCGGTCTGTTTGGCGGACAGATTTAGGCGGTGCGTTTTTTTAAAATTACCCCAAGCGGTTTTGTTAAAATGATAAGGCGTATTTTGAAAAATCAGCCCTGTGGTAAGTTGCGACTGCCATGCACTCAGTCCATCCGCCTGTGTGCCTGCCGTATTCACCGCCCGAATGTAGGTCTTGTCTTTAGCACTAGGGTGGGTAAGCCACAACACCTTATCGCCTGTGGAGAGCGTGTAGGTGCGAGTGTCGCCGTGCCGTGCCGTGTGCGTGATGTGGGCGGTGGTGATGACGTGGGGCAGGTCAATGGTTATCGGACGTGGCTTTGGGGCAGGCGGGGCGAGCGTGGCGGTGTTTGCCCAATGTTTCATCTGCTCCACGTCAGCCACACTTATGGGGGCGACCCGTGCGGTGTGTGGGGCTTGGTATTGGACGATACGGTCAGGGGAGGATAGCCATGTATTTATGCGTGTCCGTATGTCGGCAATGGTCAGATTATCCACTATTGGTTGGCTGATTTTGGCAAGTTCTTTTTGGGGAAGATAGGGTTTATCTACCAATGCTGTGCCAACGAGTGCCTGCACCCAACCTGCAAAATCACGGTCTTCGCTGTGGGCGTGGGCTTTGTCTAGCTGAATTTGAAAATCATTTTTGTACTCATCAAGCTCATCTTGGGTTATGGGATAATCCTGTAAGCGTTTGATTTGATAAAAAATTTCTTGTAAGCCGTCTTTGTGTTTGTCCTTATCCACGCTACTAAATAGCCCAATGGCAACGGTATGTTTGCCAATGTCGGATTTGCGAGCGACCACGCTTTTTATGCCGTTTGGTAAGTTATTCATTTCGCTTTGCAAACGTTTGGTAATATAAGGTCAAGGCAAAACGGTCTATCAGGCGATTTTTACGAGCGGTGTCGCTGTCGCCCCGACTTGCCTGTTCGTCTAGTCGTAGGATATGTGCCACTTGGCTCACTCCGCTTTTGTTATCGTGCAGTTCGGTCATGACCAAGCGGTCGGATAAAGTCGGTTCATAATAATCGCCTGTACGGTCGGGGAGGGGTTTGGCAGGGATTTGCCCAAAATATTCTTGGATTTTGGCTTTGGCTTCATCAGGGTCAATGTCGCCCACGATAAGTAGGTTCATGTTGTTGGGGGCGTACCATGTTTTATAAAACGCCTGTAACTCATGGGCGGGCATGGTCGTGATACTGTCTAGCGTGCCGATGACAGGGCTACGCACCGAGCGACTGCCTGCTCTGATGACTGCCTTTCGTTGCTCGTCCATGCGTGCTGACACGCCTTGACCGCTCCGCCACTCTTCGGTAATGATAAGGCGTTCTTTGTCCAAATCGCTCTGCGTGATGTGAGCGAAAAACATCATCTGACTTAGGGCGGACAAACTGCCGTCCAATCCCGCCTTAGGCGGTGGGGTCATCATGTAAGTGGTGCTGTCGGTGGTGGTTACGGCATTATAATGTCTGGCTCTGATAAAGCCAATATCATGTAAATGGTTCATCACGCCGTTGGGATGCTTATCGCTTGCCCGAAAGACCAAATGTTCGACCATGTGAGCCACGCCTGCCTGCGTATCGTTCTCATCTATGCCCCTGCGTTCACCCTTAGGCGAATCTCTAACCGCCCTTTGTCGTCATGCAAAGGCAAAATGGCATAATCCAAACCGTTATCTAATCTGCCGATGACAGGCGAGCTAATCTCAGCAAAGGCGGTATGGGTGATGACAAATAGGGCAAGGGCGATGAGTTTTTTCATGATTTATTCTTTTAAAGTAAAAAATAGGAAAAGCACCCTGTTAGGTGCTTTTGGGGATTTGGATGGATTACCAGTTGTAGCTAACCCCAAGCCAAAAACTGCGACCGAGTTTGTAAGTGTTGTTACTGCTGGTTTGTGATGAAACAATGACTTTATCTGGCACGTTATTAACATCAATATTTACCCCAAGCGAATGACCGTTATTAAGCGGTTTTTCATAATTAAAACGCCAATCCATCGTAAAGTAACCATTTTGCCTATCTTCGACATAAGGTCTTACCACTATACCGTCCCAATCGCCACAGCGAGCATCGCCCGAGCAGGTGAACTCATCACTTGATTTACTAGATAGGTAGCGATGACCTGCGGTGTAATTTAAATCTTGCGTCCAAGTGATGTTGTATTTTGGGAAAAAAGTCTTGACAGACAGCCTTGCTTTCCAAGGGGCGTTAAAGTCGGATAAAGGTAAATCGGCATAATCCATGATTTTGCCATCATAATACACCATGTCGGCAGTATCCACCAAGTCTGTGGTCAGTGTGTCATAGTTGGTGTTGTTGCTCTTGGATTTTTGCCAAGACCAATTCAACTGCCAATTCACATCAGCGTGTTCAAAACTCATCGGAGCAAGCGGTTGTACGGACAATGAGACGTTTTGGTTTTTGCTTGTGCCATCGTTGCTCAGCCACCAATCACGCACCCCGTTTACTGCTTGTTCGGCACGTTTGCCTGTAAGTTGGTCTTTGCCATCACGGCGTACCCATTTGGCTGTCCATAACGCCCCAAAGGCTTTTTGGGCAATGCCGACATTTAACTTATCGCTGTATGGCGTTTTTAAGTCTGACAAGCTGTAATTACGACTGCCACCCACGCCTGTGCCTGATAACGTCCAGTCGCCAAGCACGCCACCACTCACAGAGCGAGTATAGACTTCGTTATTGCCTATGCCTTGACGTAAGGCATAGGCAAGTATGGAATTACCATAATAACGGTTCGCCCCACCAAATACCCGAGTACGCTCATCACCAAACACGTCCCACGTGGCAGATGGGCGTGGGGCGAGATTGGTGTTGTTTAGTAGACTGTTATAATCAGTGCGTAAGCCGACACTTAGGTCTAAGTTGTTAAATTTAGACGTATTTTCTAAGTACAATGGCATAAGTATGGTTGCTCACTTTGATATTTCTGACGTCATAAACGGTTTTTCTGGACGCATGCTGTTCGCCATCAATACAGGCACTTTCGCCATCACAAACCACGCTCGTGCTGTTGGTGTAAGTGTATTGATTGCTTTGAGTATCACGGATGTATTTGGCAGTGGCGTGGTCAATTTGCCAACCAAAAATTAGGTTATTGTCCGTATTGCCGATTTTATAAGTGGGGGCTTTAAAATCCTGCCTGGCGGTAAGGCTTCATGGGGCGAATACATGGCGGTCGCTTTGATGGTATCGCCATTGTCCGCATGATAAATCCCGCGGAGCAAAAATGTCTCATTTTACGTTCTTGGATGCCACCTTGATTGGCAAGCCAAGTCGCTTCACTGGCGTGCCTTAGCTGGGTGTGGTTAAAAGGAATGTCAGACGTGGTGGCATTGTACGAAAACAGCACGGCAGATTTGTCATTGATGGGCTGATTGACACTGACGCCATATTGGTGTTTGGTAAATTGGGGTTGGATGTTATTGTAGGCGTTATCAAAGTCGGACTGGTCGCTCTCGGAGACGTGGTATTTTGCCCAGTCGTCTCTTGATGTGCGATAGAGCACTTTGCCACTTGGGGCTTTTGTGTCGGGGTCTATACCAACCGAACCC
>NZ_MXAP01000194.1 GCF_002027555.1 Moraxella equi | reverse complement strand
GTTCGGTTGGTATATTTTACCACAAAATCCATAGGATTACGCAAAAAATGAAACAGCGTTGCACAAATTGCAAAAAACTTTTAGCCATTGGCACAGGCAATTTTGCCATCAAATGCCCAAGATGCAAAACTTTAAATCAAATTAACACGCAAACCAAAGAATGCCACGAGCATCATAACCCTTTAAACAAGGAAACCTATGAATGCTCAAAACAACCCCCAACCAACCCAATCCACCCCTAACCTCAAACAATCCTCAAAATCCAAACCCAGTGTCGGCAGTCTCTTTGCTGGCATTGGCGGATTTGACTTGGGATTTGAAAACGCAGGTTTTCACACCAGCTGGCAAGTGGAAATTGACCCCATTTGTCGAGCGGTTTTATCAGACCGTTTTCCCCACGCCACCCAGTTTGACGATGTCCAGACCTGCTTACCAAAACTCCAAGCCTTGCCAAATGGCGGAGCCGTTGATGTCATCATCGGCGGTTTCCCCTGTCAAGATGTGTCAATGGCAGGAAAACGAGCAGGACTTCACGGACGGCGGACAGGCTTGTTCTTTGACGCTATTGAGATTGTCAAAGCAATTAAGCCAAGATTTGTCGTGCTTGAAAATGTCACAGGTCTCATCAATTCAAACAATGGCGAAGACCTACAAACAGTCATTGAAACGCTTGCCCAATGCGGGTATGTGGGATTTTGGCGAGTGCTTGACAGCCGTTATTTCGGAGTCCCCCAAAAACGCCGTAGAGTATTCTTGGTCGCAGGTCTTAGAGAATACCCACCATTTAGCCTTATGGCTGACTTGGGGTCAGTGGAACGCATTTGTGGCAAGACTGAATCGCAATCGAGCTGGGCGGACGCACACCATACGCTACTGGCAGGGGTCGGCTCATCCGCCATCAACATCAATTGTGCCGATATCATCGCTGTGCCAAACGGACGGGGTCAGATGGCTATCAGGGAGCGAACGACTGTCGATGATGGGCTTTGCAAAGGATTGGATGAGACCAACGCTTGTGAAGCTCGGGCTGCGGGAAACGCCGTCTGTCCGCAAGTCGCACAGTTTATCGCAAGCCACTTGATGACGGTTTTTTATTCCTAATCTAACCTAAATCCCAACAATCCAAACGCTTTGAGTGTCCTGAACGCCTTTAACTTTAAAAGGATAAGTTTATGACACTCAATTCACTTTCTACCAAACACCACAAAACCGCTCCTTTGCCATTCACAGGGCAAAAACGAATGTTTTTAAGGCACTTTGAAAAAATTTTAAAAGACAATATCCCAAATGATGGCGAAGGTTTGACCGTAATTGATGTCTTTGGCGGTTCTGGACTTTTGGCTCACAATGCCAAGCGTATTTTGCCCAAAGCCACCGTCATTTATAACGACTTTGACGGCTATGCCGAGCGTCTTACCCACATTCCCACCACCAACCGCTTACGCCAAGAATTATTTGAAATTTTAAAAGACGAGCCAAGAAGTGCCAAATTGTCAAACACTGCCAAAGCCAAAGTCCTAGGCCACCTTCGCAAAAGTGCCGACAACGGGACTTTCATTGATGTGCAGACTTTGGCGGGTTGGCTGTTATTTAGCGGTCGCCAAGTTGCCAACCTTGACGAATTTTTAGCCGAAAGTACCTTTTACAACCGCATTGTCAAAACTGATTATCCAAATGCAGATGGCTATCTTGACGGGCTTATCCTTGAATGCCTAGATTTTGAAAAACTGTTACAAAAATACCAAGACACCCCAAATTGTTTACTGTTGCTTGACCCACCTTATCTATGCACCGCACAGGGGGCTTATGCCAAGCACGG
>NZ_MXAP01000193.1 GCF_002027555.1 Moraxella equi | reverse complement strand
AAGTTCGGTTGGTATATATCCGCCGAGACTGGAACGATGAGGGCTATGCCAATAACCACATCTGGGTAAGTGATGGTCATAGCCTAAAATGCTCGGTCAAGCACCACAAATCAGGGCAGGCGGTCATGCCTGAGATTACACTCATCATTGACGCTCCTAGCCGATATATCGTGGGTTATAGCTTGTCGTATAGCGAAAGCGGTATGGCGGTACTGTCTGCCTTGCGGTATGCGTGGGCAAGGCATGGCGTGAATGCTGTGCATTATAGCGATAACGGCAGGGGTGAGAAAAACGTCATGCTAAGTGATAAAGTGGTGGGCGTGTTTGCACGGCTTGGCATAACCCATTTGACAGGCATTCCCGGCAATCCACAAGGTCGGGGTATCATCGAACGCTTGATGAGAGAAGTACCAAAGCGTGTCGCCCAGTCTTTTGAGAGCTATCACGGTGCGGACGCTGACCCTGATACTGTCAGAAAAAGGCTACAAGCCAAAATCGCCCATAACAAGGCGAACATGGACGGCAAAGTAACTGGCGAGATGACCCCACTGCAACGCAAAGGGGCGGAGATAACACCAACCATGAGTGAGCTAAAAATGGTGGTAGAGGCTTTGATAGATGAGTATAACAACGTCCGCAAACACAGCTCTATCGTCATGACCCCCGCCCAAAAACGTGCCGAGCTTGACAAAAAACATGGCAGTGAGCGTGTGTGGCTGTCTGAGCTAGACCTAAGAGCGCTGGCGGTGGCTGTGGTGGAGCGGACGGTGTCTCGTGGGTGGGTACGTCATGACAACCGTTTTTATTTTTCGCAGGCACTCGTGGATTGGCACGGCAAAAAGGTCTATCTATATGCCAATGATGACAGCGTGGCAGAGATGGCGGTGCGTGATAAAGATGGCGTGTACATCTGCACGGCAATCTTGGAGGGCAATAGCACCCCCGCCATACCGCTTGACCTACTATACCAACCGAACTT
>NZ_MXAP01000192.1 GCF_002027555.1 Moraxella equi | reverse complement strand
ATCTCTTTGACCAATGCATATGTTGGTCTATCCTTTATCGCATAACTGACAATCTCACCATTAAATAAGTCTATGATGGGCGATAAGTATAGTTTTCTTTGAATGACACTGCTGTCATTTGCCCTGTCTTGTACTTTAAACTCAGTGATGTCTGTTGCCCACTTTTGGTTGGATTTGTCTGCTTTAAAGTCTCTTTTGAGTATATTGTCCTTAATGGTATCTTTACCCATTGTGTCTTGATAAGATGAGTATCTGTTACGCCTTACTTGTCTAATGCTTGCCTTTACGTCAAGTTCTTGCATTAACCTTTGCACTCGTTTATGATTAATGACCATGCCTTTTTGGGCAAGCTGATTGTTTAGCTCTAATGTAATTCGACGATAGCCATACCTGCCTTTATGCGTATGATAAATGTGTTTGATACGCTCTTTTAAGGATAAGTCTTTGTCTGCTTTGATGGGTTGGGTTTTGTTGTTTGTTGTTTTATTCATTATTTCATTTACTGTTTTTATGCCTTTAGGTCTGCCTTTGGGTTTAATAGTAAGTCCCATGATGCCAAAGGATTGATAGGAGTAGGATTTGAGATGTTAAGCTCTATAGCAAGTTGTGTAGGCGATTTGCCCTGTTGTATGGCTTGAGCGACGTTAAGCTTAAAGTCTGTATCATAAACAGTCTTTGTGTGTCGTCTTTTTATGCCATCAATGCCATTGTACTTGATAGAGTTTAACCCATAGCTCTACGGTTTTGTGGTCTAGGTTAAAATGTTTGGCGGTTTGGTGATAACTGTGATGATTAAGATAATACTCAATCACGGACAATTTAAAGTCGGTTGTGTATTTTGCCATAAAAAGCACCCCAAAGGTTGGTGTTTGAGTGGCGAGCTTTGGGGTGCGGTTCA
>NZ_MXAP01000191.1 GCF_002027555.1 Moraxella equi | reverse complement strand
TAGAAGCCTTTTTCAATCTCACGGAGTAGCCATTCCATGACAAGGCAAGTTTTTCCGCTTCCTGGTGTAGACGTGATGAGCCGTATCATTTTTTAATCACCTTTAATCCTGTTGCAAAGGTTTTAATGTAGACACTCGCAAGGTAAGCACCAATGATAATACTGATAGCTTTATCAAGCCCCGCAAGACCCAAAAGCCCCGCAACTTCGCCAAGTTGTCCAAGCTCATAAATAGCTTTATTTTTGTAATAGGTTAGGAAAGCATTAAATGCCGTGGTTGTAGCAAGTCCAAGCCCTGCACCTGCTAGAACTTGATACAACCACGCCTTATTATTTGCGGTTAATAACGATAAAAGACGAGTAAACATAATTAAGTATCTCTAATAGCATTGGCGATAATACCAATTGCAAGAAAGTAAGCCATTGCTAATATTGCAGGACGCACAAGTATGGCGAACTGACAAAGCGGAGTTAAATCAATCGTGAACGTAGCGTTATTTAGACCAAGATTGTGAGTAACTGGAGCGGGGCATTGACCCCCAAAACGCAAATACATGACATCAAAGTCATTTGGTGACTTTGTAAGTGGTTTATCTTCAATATCTAAGTCATGATCACCACCGAAATCATCATCTTGCGTCCAATCTATCCAATTACAAACTTTACTCGCCCAACTACAAAAAGCAGGTAACTCAAAGTTAGATGCATTACCGCCACCATCTACATCATTAGGGGCTACATCGGGGGCATTGTTGGGCTAGGGCTAGGATTATCCTTGTTAGCAGGATTATCGCTAGGAGCATTGTTAGGGTTGTCACTTGGTGCAGGACTAGGGCTAGGCGACGGACTCGGGCTTGGCGTCGGCTTCGGTTGTGGTTCGGGCTTGGTGTCGGGCTCATCCTGTGGGTTTGGCTTGGGCTTAGGTTGTGGTTCGGGGTTTGGCGTCGGGCTTGGCTTAGTATCAAGGTCAGGCACAAGACAACGCACATGGACACCTACATGATAATCCACTTTTTGTACCCTTTTCTCGCCATTAATTACCCTTGTTACATCCCAAGGAGCAGTAGTATTCTCGACATTTGACCAATCTTTACGGGTGCCATAACTGCCACTCTCATAAAGCTTTAGCATGTTTTGCTCAATCTTAGATAATGTCTGATAAGTGTCAGAGTTAGCTGTAATGGTATAATCACCGTAAGCGTCTTTACGCTGACGAGACAATCCAGCATATTGAGTTAATGATAGCTTATCATCACCAAAACCGACTTCGCAGGATTGTTTGCGCTTGGGTCGATTGTTATCGGGGTCCATGACAAAATCAACAAGCTCACCAATGCCATATATCCCGATACCGATTGCGATATCCGAGGGGGTTGGCTTTAGCTTACCGATATTTTTTTTGACGGTGTCCCATTTTGATGGGGGTTTTGTGGGAGGTATATCAATGGGGGGCAGACGTTCGCCCGGGGGTGCGGGTGGATCAATCATTGGGTTGGGTTTTTTTGGTGGAGTGGAAGTACCATCCCCAGGATATGGACTTTCCTGGCATCCATAAGCAAGCGTACTGGCACATAGTGACAGCAGGGCAAGCAGTGTGATGATAATGGGGCGATTATAGTTCATAGCCAAACAATCCTGCTATGACAGCAATCCACATGAGTAATGCGGGGATATAGATGATGATAATGCGT
>NZ_MXAP01000190.1 GCF_002027555.1 Moraxella equi | reverse complement strand
CTTACCGTCGGTATTGAAGGCAATAACACAAGGCTTAGAACCTTTGCTAGGCGAGCATTTAGAAAAAACGTGTTGTTTCTCTAAAAACCTAAGCAATCATCTTAAAGCATTTGACTTGGTGTTTCATTATATCAACCATGGGTGGGTGTAGCATACTTTTTGGATCAGAGCCTGTTTTGTTAATAAAGTTCGATATGGTCTAGAAATCTCAAAAAACGTTGTTTTTATAAAAATAACTAAGAATAGAATCAAATAGTATAAGACCATCATGTCGTATAGCCATCTGTTGTGATAAGCGCCATTCATATTTTTGGCAAAGAAAGTAAATTCTGTATAATTTTCAGGCACTAAGAATAAACTGCAAAATATGATAATCGGCAATAACAGATAGATGGTTTTTGGAAAAATTACCATGTCTTTTGCGACATAGATGATTGTCTTTATCTCAAAATTTTCATCATTTTTGTTCATATCTATTAGATTGCTCCAAAGCTAAAAACACTCATCATGACTCCGCCATCTGCTAAAATGTGAACCCTTGCCATGCTCTTTTTGCGGTATTGACTGCAAATAGCGGTTAATGTATTAAAGGCGGTGCGGTCGTGGTGCTTGTCTAATGGCTCAAACATGACTATCTCAAATAACAAGGCTCTGACCTTTGGGTTGGGCGTTGGTGGTTGTCCAATGGGGTTCCTTAAATGCCGTGTTTCATCATCACTTAGGTGGATTTCATCGCCATTTAAGCCGTGTTGTCTAATACCTGCCAAATATCATCATAATCTTTGGCTAGCATTTCTTGTACCGTTAAACCCTGCTCATGGGCTTTGGCAATTATGGTTTGTTCCATGTGTGGTGGTAAGTCAATAATCATGGTTAATCCTTAAATTGATTGTTTTGCCGTCTTAGAACCCACTCACAATC
>NZ_MXAP01000019.1 GCF_002027555.1 Moraxella equi | reverse complement strand
TAGTTTTTAAGTTCGGTTGGTATAGATTGCCTGCGACTTCCAATGCGTGTCTTTTTCGGTGATAAGGCGATATAGCGCTGGGTGCTTGTAGGCTCGGATTTTGGCGTATATATTGGGCAAACTTTCATCATAATTAACATGATGATACGCAGACAAAATCTCTTTATCCGAAAAACCGCATTGCCTAAACGCATCCGTTACATCAAGCTCTGATTGCTCATCATGTCCTTTATGCAAAAGGGCTCGCACGTGCATTTTTGGGGTAATGGCTTTGCCGTTCGCCCACACCTTAAAGCTGTTAAGTGTCTCCTCTGTGTCCGCAAAATCCCCATCGTGTTGAATGCTCATCTTTGGCAAGGGAAACGGCACCGTTTGGCGAATGTCTTTATTGGTTAGGTTTTTAAATTCGTACGCCACTTTGATGATGTCTTTGCTGATGTACAAATCCTCGCTTTTCATGGCGATATTGGGATTTTTGATGTATTCCACCCCGCCTACGCCCACATAGCCCGTGCTGTCGTTGGCGTGGACTGTGATACTTAACAATAATAGTGCCAATAGGGAAAATTTAAAACGTTTCATGATTTATCCTAATAATCCTAAAAAAGGTGTATAATTATCTTGCTATCTTTTAATATCTTTATCAAGCTTATCAAGGTCAAAAATATGTCAAATTACACCTTTAACCGCACTTTTCCCCATACCCGCCTACGCCGTTTGCGTGTCTCGGACGGCATTCGTGAGATGGTCGCCGAAACTCATCTAAAACCTTGCCATCTCATCGCCCCTGTGTTTGTCATCGAAGGGCAAAACCAACGCCAAGCCATCAAAAGCATGCCAAATATCGAACGGCTATCCATTGACCTACTCATCAAGCATTGCAAAGAACTGTATGAGACGGGCGTGCGAATGGTGGATATTTTCCCCGTGATTGACCCTACCCTAAAATCGCCCAATGGTGATAATGCCTATGACGCAGATACCCTCGCCGTGCGTGCCGTCTCTGCCATCAAGGACGCCTGCCCCGAGCTTATCGTCATGACTGATGTCGCCCTAGACCCCTACACCACACACGGTCAAGACGGCATTATTGATGAGTCAGGCTATGTGGTCAACGACATCACCACCGAAGCACTCATCAAACAAACACTTGCCCACGCTCGAGCAGGGACGGACGTCATCTCGCCATCGGACATGATGGATGGTCGCATTCGTGCCATGCGTGATGCCCTAGAAGCAGAGGGTTTTGTCAATACTGCCATCATGGCATATTCCGCCAAATACGCCTCCGCCTACTATGGACCTTTTCGTGATGCGGTCGGCTCATCAGGCAACCTAAAAGGACACAAAAAACAATACCAAATGAACCCTGCTAACCGAGCCGAAGCCTTACATGAAGTCGCCCTTGACATCTCTGAGGGGGCGGACATGGTCATGGTAAAACCCGGTCAGCCCTATTTGGACGTGGTGCGTGAAGTTAAAGACAATTTTGGCGTACCAACCTTTGCCTATCAAGTCTCTGGCGAGTATGCCATGCACATGGCGGCCATTCAAAATGGCTGGCTCACCGAAGCGGTCATTTTAGAGAGTCTAATCGGATTTAGACGGGCAGGCTGTGATGGGGTATTAAGTTATTTTGCCTTACCTGCTGGGCGAATGCTTGCCGAGATTTAAACCTGCCATACCCCAGAAACTTAAAAATTACTACAAATTCAATGATGTATAGGCGTAGGGGCGTGCTGAGCACGCCTTGTAAAATAATATCACAAAGGGCATGTTCAACACACCTCTACAAAGCCTATGGTAAATATTGAGTTCGTTAGGTATATAAAGGTAGGCACATCCGTGTCGTTATTATTTCATTTCTATCTCATGGGCATCTGCCTTGTCATCTCCCACATGAGTCATTATCTTATCAAGCCCATCAATTTGCACCGTACGAATGGGAAAGGGAATGTTAACCCCCGCTTCATCAAAGGCATATTTGATACGCTCTAACAGGTCGCATTGCACCGCCCACCAGTCATTATTATTTGTCCATACATACATGATAAGATTTACCGAACTGTCGGCAAGCTCGGTAACACGCACGATAGGCTCTGGGTCTTTTAGTACCAACTCATGCTCTTGTGCCATCTGCATCATGATGTGGCGCGCAGTCTTAATGTCACTGTCATAACCGATGCCAACAGGCACTTCTATACGACGGTTGGGCAGGGATGAATAGTTGATACTTGCCGATGTCATGATGTCGCCATTGGGAATGATGACTTCATGGTTATTAGGCGTGCGTATGCGAGTATTTACCAGTGTAATCTCCTGCACCGTGCCTGTCTGCCCACCCACTTCTACATAATCACCACGACGAAACGGATGGAATACCACAATCAACACGCCTGCCGCTAGGTTGGATACTTGGTCTTTTAAGGACACACCAATGGCAACTGTCATGGCACCAAGTACTGCCACAAAAGACGTGGTACTGATGCCAAGCTGGTTTAAGGATGCCAAAATGACCGCTGCCAGCATGACCCCATAAAGTAAATTACCTAGAAAACTGACCGCCGTGCCGTCCACCGAGCTACGCACCATGGCACGTTTGGCAAGATTGACAATGTGTTTACCAATCCACTTGCCCACATAAAAAATGATGATGGCAAGCACCGCTTTGACGGCAAATTCGGCAGAGTTGGCGATAAGTGTGCGAGTATCCACCGTAATGCCCAACAGCTCCAAAGTGTAGTCACTGGCAGTCTCTACGGTTCTGGTCGTACCTGTCACGACTTCTCGGGTGGTTTCCGCCACCACTTCGCCTGTTCTTGACGCTGTGGTTTCTAGGCGTTCGGCAGACTCTTCGGCACTGTTTTTTAGTTCACCAAGAATCGGTGACGGGGTTTGTTTGGTATCTTCAGTCATGGTCGGGTACATTAATTATTAATTGGTTATTGATTAATTAGTCACTTCAATCTTATCACTATATCGCCATGTGCGAATAATTCTAAGCTCGCTAAGCTCACCCATCTCTTCATCGAAATGCCCATAAGGAGCAGATTGGCGTACCGACTGCTTGGCGGCTTCATCCAAAATGGCAGAACCTGATGATTCAAGCAAGCGAATGGCTTTAACATAGCCATCAGGCGAGATGACCACCATCAGACGGACATCGCCCATGATGTTGTTGCGACGTGCTTCGCTAGGATAATACTGGTTAGCAATACGCTCCACATGGCGGCGAAAATTCTCCAAATATCCTGCCGCCACCCCATGCGTGGTCGCATTGCTATTGACCGTATGAATGTTAGATTTGGATGCAAAGACTTGCTGTTTTTGGGACAGCTGAGCTTCTAGCGTGCGGATTTTTTTGCGGATACGCTCTTCTTGAGCTTCTAGGTCGTCTTGCTTTTTCTCGCTGTCATTGTCATTTTGGCTATTGACATAACGCACAGACAGCGTGGTGCGAAGATAGCTTTCTTGGTAGGCTTGCTGACGGCTTTGTTTTTGTAGGTTGATGATGTCTTGGGTCTCTTCCATGTCATCACTGGTGTCAGGACTAATCTCGGTCGTCTCTTGACGCAACTGCTGGCGTACTTCTCCGCCCCCTTCTTGACTGGCGTTCGCCACAAAGCGTGCGTCTTCGTTTTTCTCTTTGTTGTCGCTTAGCACCGTTGCCACTTCCTGTGCCATCTCATCGAGTGACATGCCTGCACTAAACCCTACCCCAAAAATCACAAAGGCATGCACCGCCACTGCAATGACGGTCGCCATGGGAATGTCTAGGTTTTTGTCTGCTAAAACATCTCTTAGTGAATCAGGCAAGCTAGGCACAGGCTTTCTCTTAAATCAAAATGGCTCATATTTTACCTTATTTTACCAAAACTGACAAATAAAAAAGCAACAAACTGCCGATGGGTATTTTTATGATTTTATCACGAATAATCAACAAAAAAGATGACAAACCTCAAAAACTCTGCTATAATTCGCCCCCATTGGTGACGTGGCTGAGTGGTTGAAAGTGCACGCCTGGAAAGTGTGTATACGTTAATAGCGTATCGAGAGTTCGAATCTCTCCGTCACCGCCATATTTTAAGCCCTGATGTTTGTCAGGGCTTTTTTATTTTTATCATTCATCTGCCATCAGCTCATCTTCTGCCAGTTCAAGCTTGTAGATATACCGCTCAAACCAAAATGGAGCAAACGGCAAAATCGATGCCACAAGCCCGATGACAAATACCTTCAAAGACCAGCCCTTGACCTGACACACCACAAGCAGTAGCACGATAAAAGCAACAAACATCACGCCATGAAACATACCTGCATACGGCACCAAAAATGGCTTGTCCATCATGTATTTTAAGGGCATGGCAACCCCTAAAAGTAGGATAAAAGATATCCCTTCCAAAAAACTTACCAAACGCAATAACTTTGTCATCGTTTTTCCTGTTTAAAAAATAAAACAAAACACCGAACGAGCGGTGTTTTGTGGGTAGGCTGTTGGTTATTCTGCGGTGCAGTTCACTTGGGCAGGAGTGCCGTGTACGCCTTTGTAGCTAAATACCGCCATGTCGCCTTTTTGGTGCCATTCACCGCTGTGACCGAAGATGCCAGCATCTGTCACATAACGCTCGCCTGATGCTGAAGGTGCGATATTTAAGGTGGTGGTCACGCCTTCTAAGGTTAGCTGGGCTTGGCTGTCGTTAGGGTAGTACAGAGATGGTGCGATGCCGTTATCGCACAAGAAAGCCTTGGTAAATGGCTGATATTCTGATGCCACAACCGCTGATGCACTGGCAGTTTCATTAAGTGCTTTGGTGTTGTTACAGCCTGTCAATACAAGGGCAACAGCCGTTAGGGCAAATGCAAATTTTTTCATGGATAGCTCCTTAAAAGCATGGTTAAAAATAAAACAAATTGAGAATTATTTAACCATTGTACGGGAAAATTAGGAAAAATGCAACTTTATTACAAAATTCCCAAAACATCACTCACCAACCCAAGCCCCGCCTCTCCACACCAACGCAAACTTGGTCGCCTTACCGTCCTTTTCTGAGCCGACATATTGCTCGGCATTTTTGCGAGACCAACGTAATATGGTCGGGTTGCCGTCATTGTCGGTTGTGGGGGCGGACAGCAGGTAGTGGAATTTGGGGTCAAGCTCGCCTTGTATGGCTTGTAATTCTGCCACTTTGGGCGGACGGGTTTCACGGATTTTAGGGAACTTGGACGCTGCCAAGAACAGCCCTGCCGCCCCTTCACGCAAGATATAATGGTCATCAAACCGCTGTGAGCGTAAATGCGGCATGGGAATTGCCGTCATGCGTGGCGGTGCAGGTTGTCCGTCTTTTTGGACTTTGCGGGTATTGTCGCATTTTTGGCAAGCAAAATACGCCCCAAACCGCCCTGTTTTTAACTCCATTTGCCCATCGCATTTGTCGCAGTCAATGGTCGGTGCGTCATTGCCTTTGTGGGTGTCAAACACACCTTTTTCTAACAAATAGCCATCGCAGTCAGGATTATTACCACAAACGTGCAACTTCAGCCCACCGTCCACGATATAGCCGTCCATTGCTGTGTGGCATTTTGGGCAACGCTTTTTTTCTAATAACGACAAAATCTCGTCCGACTCATCGTCTACCGTCTGATTGGCGAAGGCTTCCACCGCCATGAGATTTTTGGTTCCCTTACACCGCTCTTTTGGCGGTAAGTTATAGCCTGTACAGCCCAAAAACACGCCTGTACCACCTGTACGAATCTGCATGGGGCGACCGCACAAATCGCAATGCACGTCAGGCACGTCCGTGGGGTCGTTGGGTTTCATGCCGTCTTTGGCTTTGGCGGTTTCTAATTTGCCCTTAAAATCACCGTAAAACTCATCAAGCACCGCCTTATAATCCACGTCCCCTTCTGCCACATGGTCAAGTTTATCCTCCAAATTGGCGGTAAAAGTGTAGTCCATCAGGTCAGGAAAACTGCCTGTCAAGCGGTCGGTTACAATGTCGCCCATTTTTTCGGCAAATAGGCGTTTGTTTTCGGTGCGGACATAGCCACGCTCTTGAATGGTGGAGATGATAGACGCATAGGTGGACGGTCGCCCAATGCCACGTTTTTCAAGCTCTTTGACAAGGCTCGCTTCGGTATAACGGGCTGGCGGTTTGGTAAAATGCTGGCTTGGGATAATCTCATTTACCGTCAAACTCTCGCCCACTTTGACATCAGGCAGTAGCACGTCATCGCTTTTGGCAGGGGGCTGGGCTTTGGTATAGCCATCAAAGGTCATGACACGCCCTTTTGCCTTTAATTCCACATTGCCAGACGACACGGTCAAGGTCATGGATAGGTACTGGGCAGGAGGCATTTGACACGCCACAAACTGTCGCCAAATCAGCTCATAAAGCCTTTGGGCATCTCGCTCCATGTCTTTTAGATGAACCGACAACACCGCCACATCAGACGGACGAATGGCTTCGTGGGCTTCTTGGGCGTTTTGTTTATTGCCATAGACGTTGGGGCTTTTTGGCAGGTATTGACTGCCGTAACTGGTCTCAATGTACGTTCGTACACTTGATAAAGCGTCCGCACTCAAAAACGTGCTGTCGGTACGCATATAAGTGATATAGCCTGCTTCGTACAGACGTTGGGCGAGCATCATCGTTTTTTTGACATTAAAGCCAAGGCGTGTGCTTGCCGACTGCTGTAGGGTGGACGTGATAAAGGGGGCGGACGGCTTGGACTGGGTGGGCTTTTGCTCACGGTCAGACACGATAAAGGGGTTGTTGTTTAAAATATCAACGACCGCCACCGCTTCTTGTTCATTGGCAAGGCTTAACTCTTTGCCGTTTTGGCGGACGGCTTCTAGGTAAATGTTTTCTTTTGAACTGCTTAATGTATCGGCATGAATTTGCCAATATTCAGTGGGCGTAAAGGCACGAATCTCACGCTCTTTTTCCACGACAAGGCGAGTGGCAACCGACTGCACACGCCCTGCCGACAAGCCACGAGCGACCTTCGCCCACAGTAGGGGCGACACCATAAAACCGACCACACGGTCAAGAAAACGGCGAGCTTGCTGGGCGTTCACACGGTCATAATTTAAGCTACTGGGGTGTCTAAAGGCTTCGGTAATGGCGGATTTGGTAATCTCGTTAAACACCACACGACTGTATTTACTGTCGCTGCCGCCAATGACTTCCTTTAAATGCCATGCTATTGCCTCTCCCTCACGGTCTAAGTCCGTTGCCAGATAAATGGTATCAGCGTCTTTGGCAAGGGCTTTTAGCTCTTTGATGACTTTGGTTTTGTTGGGCAAAATCTCATAGACCGCCTGCCAATCGTTCTCAGGGTCAACCCCCATACGGCGAACCAGAGCGTTATACGCCTTCTGTTCACGAGACAGTCCCGACTCGTCCGCTTTTTCGGCTTTGCCCGTCCCCGATACAGGCAAATCACGCACATGACCCACACTAGACCGCACGATATAGCCCGAGCCTAGATATTTGTTAATGGTTTTGGCTTTGGCGGGGGATTCCACGATAACTAGGGCTTTGCCTTTGCCTGACACGGGGGTATCTACCATGTCGTCCTTGGCGGCTTTGGTTGTTTTTTTGGTGGGTGCTTTTGTGGCTTTGACGGTATTTTTGGTGCGTGTGCTGGGTTTTTTGGGAAGTGCCATGAGTTGCCTATTTGTCTTATAATGTTAAAATGTTCACTTTATAAGGGGGCTTTGGCATTTTGTCAATAGTCTGGTAAAATATTTTAACAATTTTATACACAAGTGGTCGCCTAGCGGGACGATTTTAGAGTATTGATATTTTGCACGCTTTGCAAAAAGGTTTTGAGTGCCAATAAATCCTGCTCCATGATTGACATCGCTTGCTCGTCTTTGATGGCAAAACTTTTGGCGTATTTTTCATCGTGCCAGTAGATGGTTATGCTATTGGCTTTGGTGGTCAGTCCTTGGATATAGGACAGTAGTGGCTCGGGGGGTATACCCACACTGATAGGCACGCCATCTTCGTTTTGCCAGTCGCCCCCCGTCCACAGCAGGCGTTTGGCAGGCAACTGCCAGCTGTCATCAATGACAGTGTACTGGGCTATCATGCCGTGATTATTTGTCTGCTTGTCCTGCCTGCTCTCTTTGTGCTGTCTTAGCCAATCGGGCATGGCAACCAGTTTGGGATGCAAGTCTATCTTGCGGGCAAACATTCGCATGTCGCCCACTCGCACCTCACTCATCTTTGGCTTTAAGCCCATGATGTTGCCAAGCACAAACAGCACGGCAACGATGACGACAATGACCCCGATACTCACAACTGGCTACTTATTTTACTTATTTCTTAGCTTTGGCACTAAGTTCAATCAGGCGTTGCATGCCTGCAATCAGCTCTTCGTCATTAAACGGCTTATAAATAAAGCCCCTTGCTCCGACTTGCAAGGCTTGTAGTGCCGTCATACGGTCAGAGAGTGCCGAGACAACCAAAATACTCACGCCCGTTCCTTTGCCCACGATACGCTTGATGCATTCAAGTCCATCCATCTGTGGCATGGTCAAGTCCATGGTAATAAAATCAGGACGAAATTCATCAAATTTTAATACGGCATCCACGCCATTATTGGCGGTCGCCACAATCTCAATACTACCACCCTCAAAACAACGCTCAATGCGGTTACGAATAATATTAGAATCATCAACAATCATCAGACGATAAGCCATTCTTTACTCCAAAATCTAAAAATCACAAGCAGACCTGAATCTGAATATTCAGGTCTGTTTTTATTTATATTACTGTGCATCAAAGTTGATGACAATCTTTGTATTTAGCCCTGGCTGACTCTCGACATTGATTTTGCCATTAACTTCTTTGACCCACTCACGCACGATGTCCATGCCCACACCACGCCCACTGTCTTCATCGACACCATTGGCAGTTGAGATACCTGAGCGGAACATCAAGGCATACAGACGGCTGTCGGGCAGACTTGATGCTTGTTCAGCAGTCATAAGATTCATCTCAATGGCTTTTTGACGTAGTTTTTGTAAATCCACACCTGCCCCATCATCAATGATACTCATGCGTAGCTGACTGCCATACTGTAAAAGCATTAGCTTGATTTGACCTACTTTGCTTTTACCTGCCTGCACACGCACATCAGGTGTCTCAATGCCATGAGCAATGGCATTTTTAAGTAGCTGAATGCCGACATCTTGGCAGAACTTTTTGAGCTTATCGGTCATCTGAATATCTTCAAAACCTGTTAAGTTGACCTTAACTTTTTTGCCTTGACGTTCGGCGATTTGCTGAGCATAATCACCAAAGTAGCTTTGCCAATCTAGCGAATGACTACTTGGAGCGACAGTAGCAGGCTTGCCATTTGTTTGTGCCATGACACTTTGTACGCTTTGACCAACATCATCTTTGTCTATTTCTTTTGCCACACGGCTAATGCGTTGCAAGAGTTTTTCGACAAACTGGTTTAGGTCTAGGATTTCGTTTAGAACCATGGTAAAACCCAAAAAGTCCTGACCTGAGACCGTGCTTTGGTTGCGGATTAATACCAGTTTTTCTTCTGCCTGCTCAGCAAGACGTACAAAACTACTCATCTTAATGGCAGATGCTTCACCTTTTAAGCTATGCATTTTTCTAAATAAGGTCTGAGCTTTATTATGTAGCTGACCCTCGACTCGTAGCACCTCGTTCATCTCATTAACACGCCCATAAGTATTCTCAATAAACTCGTTAAGCACGTTAATATCCACATTAAGGATATGCCCAATCATCTCAATCTGACGGTCATGCTGTGCTTTTTCACTCTCCAAAGTTTTTTCAAGCAACACCGAGTCGGTCACATCAACAACACTCACAAAGATTTCTTCAACTTCGTCATTTTCACTCTCCTGAACACGCAGGAAACTAAACGACAGGTATTTGACCACCGTATCATCTTGGTCGTCAACCACATTAACCTTAACCTGTTTGAGCGGGTTCAGATCGCTAATCAAGTCTGAGACCACCCAAGGATTGTACAACTGCTCAACAAACAACTTGGTCGCCTCAACATCATCACGCCCAATCATACCTTGCAATAAATCAGTTAAGGTCGTGCTAGCGATGTCTTTACACCCCAAGACAGTCTCTAGGTTCTTTGAATAGGCATCTGAGATAACAAAATTTTTATCAATCAAGAACAAACCTTCTTGTACCGTACCTAAGATGTTGGTAGTTTGGCGTTGAGCCAATAAAAGCTTTGCATCTGATTGCAATAATTGACGGAGCGAACCAAAAATAATTACCAAAAATAGCATGAATGCAATAGAGATACCGCTAACCTGCACCATTTTAAGTTGGTCGGTGCTGTTTTGAATAAGATGACCTCTGTAACCCGTAAAATCAGTCGTTTCTATCTGCAATGCATTGCTGTACAAACGGGTATAATCCACCAAGTAATCACTGGTTTTTTTTGAAATTACTCCTTTTTCAGAATCCTCAACAAATCTGTCAAGCAAACCTAAATAAGGAGTCCAAATGGTTTCAATATCCACCAAGATTTTTTGCAAATAGTCAGAATCAACTGCCTTAACAGCCACTTCTTGACCTAAAGCATTCTTAACTGTACCGCCTGATTTTAATGCATGTAGAACCTGGGTAAACTCTTGAGTCTCTGTTTTTAGCTCATCGAGTTGGTAAATAGCCGTCTGTGGCAACAGATCAATAGGAAGGTTATTTTGATCAACAACTACAGGCTGTTCTGACTGAATCGTGTTTTGTGATTGTGTTGCGTTCAAATACAAATTTAAGTCCAATAATTTTTTGGATAAACGTTGAACCAAAACTGTTTGCTGGGCAGCAAGCTCTAATTCCTTGGTCGCATTCGCAATTCTTTGTGATGCAACAAAGGTATAACTAGATAAAATAATAACAAGTGCAAAAAATGCTAATGACAATAGAATCAAAGAACGGTATTTAACAATACCTGATTTTTGAAATGTTTGTAAAATATCTCGAGACATGACAACCTTCCTCCTTTACTGCACTTCTTGATAAGGCACTTGAATTATCCGGTGCTCCATACGATAATCTATTCCATTCAAAGGATCGGTTTCTGCCGCCAAATTTGATGCCAATCTTAATGCGACTTTTGCTTGGTTTTTTGCATCATTTAGCACAGTTGCCGTCATTCGACCTGACTTCACAGCCTCCAAAGCCTCGCTAGTTGCATCAATACCAAAAAGAGGTACGTTGATTTGTTTTTCTGACAAAGCCTCGGCAGCACCTAATGCCATCGCATCATTATTTGCCAAGACAACCTCTACACGTGCAAACTCAGGGTTTAAAATCCATTGACCGACCACACCTTTCGCTACATCTTTATTAAACATAGCATGCTCATGAAACACCAACTCAGTCGGTACACCCAGTGTTGGGTAGTTTTCCATAGTACTCATCGACCACTTGGTGCGAGCTTGAGCTCCTGCATGCCCAACAAGTCCTTCTAACATCGCAAATTGAATTTTCCCGTCTTGATTTTTATCCCAACTGGGATTTTTTTTCCATAAATCAAGCACTTTTAGTCCTTGAAGGATGCCTGCCTGTGTCGCATCACCATCCACAAAATAGGCATTCTGACATTTGGCAAGTGCCTTATCTCCTGGACTACGATTAAAAAATACCAACGAAACTTTGTCACAATATCTTTGGATAACCACCTCGCCTTGATTGACATCAACCAAGTTAACAACCAGTGCTTTTGCACCTTTACTAATCATAGTCTCAATCTGCTGATTTTGTGCTTCTTGATCGTTATTAGCATTATCCAAAAATGCGGTTACGGATGACTGAGCCGCAACTTCTGTCTCATAGGCATCATAAAAGGCCTTAAAAAATGTGTTTTGAGTATTACTAATTGTCAGACCCACGGTTGATTGCGGATAATCACTCATCTGCACCTGATCCATCGAATTTGAACAAGCTCCCAACAAGACTGCACTTGTTAGTAACCATAAATAAGTTAATTTCATTAAAAACACCTTTACAATCTAACAAAGAAAAATCATGTCAACCTAAAAAGCATGCTATGAGTATTTAAAAAAAAAAGAAAATACGATAACGCCAAAAAATAAAAGTATCAATAAAGCTTAGTAATTATCATACATTTGTAACATGCTTTTTGAACTACAGTCAAAAATAATAAATCTATTCAACAAATAGAGTCATACGTGCGAATTAAACAATCGGACGTTAGTCCAACAAATTAAATCATTAAACTTCTTGCGAAAGACAGGTTTCCGTTGATAATAAATTGCCAAACTACAGCATAATCAATCCATAGACAAACTTCAGAGAAATACTTTTTTAACCATTACAATGAATAAGCATCTTATGAAAATCTGATTTTATCGGATTTTTGTATTTGTCAAGCACTATGAAAATCAAAGGTTTTAAAGGACTCACTGATGAATTTCACAAGAAATCTAATAACACATTAAGAAAACTCAATAAAATTGGGTTGCATCATCCTATTTTCCGTGATGCTGACCGTCAAGCTCCACCAAACGAGTGGTGGCTTTATTCATGGCGTGCATGATTTGCCCGAGCAGAACCTGCTGTTTGGTGACCACAATCAAAATCATGGGCTGATTGACATTTGGCACGGCACTAATCATAATTTTGCCATTTTCAGCATCCAAAATCACCGAACGGCACCCAGTCAGCTGAGCCTCAGCAGTCAAGGCTTGTACCAGTGCCAAGATGGATGAACCCACTGCTGAGAGTTTATTGCCATCATAGTTTTTTTGAAAGATAGATAATACTTCAAAACCATCAGTCGATGCCAGTAATACACCATCTACGCCTGTGGTAGAATGCACCAACTCGTGAAGCACTTCTTTTGAAAGTGCCAAAAATTGCTCAGCAGGCTTGACACGATTAGAATCCAATTTAAAAGGACTAAGGCTCATTATTTTACTCCAAGATGTTTATTTGTATGTCAGTGTTGTCAAGTGATTTACTCAGACTGTTCTAGGCTAGCGATGATGCTCTCAACGAGCAACAAGACATCTTCACGTTTACGCATGTCCACAGGAAATAGCGGTAAATTACGCCCAATGCTCGCTAGATAATCACGATAAATGGAGAATTCACGCTCGGGCATTTTGTCCACTTGACTGATACCCAGCACGATACGACCATCATAAATGCCATCAAAAGTCTTTAAATAATGTGCCAAATCTGCCACAGGATCAGGCGCCGAATGATCAATCAAAATCACCACGCCCAAAGCACCTTGGGATAGGATGGGCCAAATGAAGTTAAAACGCTCCTGCCCTGGGGTGCCATAAAGACCAATACTTGCCCCACCATCAATGGTCAGCTCACCATAGTCCATGCCGACTGTGGTCAAAAGCTTGGCGTTGGTATCAAGGTCGGTATTCATGACCTCGGTTGAGACCACAGGAATGTCAGAGAGACTAGAGATGGCCTGGGTCTTACCTGCACCCATAGGACCACTAAATACGATTTTAAGACGTTGCATAAGTGCTACCCAAATAACTATATTAAATATATTGGCTTTGGTTCAAAAAAGTATGCTACAAAGAAAACCATTCGTGGTGAGCTTGTCGAACCATAACGGTTTTCCAACCCTTCGACAGGCTCAGGGCGAACGGAAAACCTAGTTCAGCATACTTTTTGGACTACTATCAATATATTAAATATAAATAACATGAAAATGTAAATAATGATAAATTTATTGTATGATAAAAATAAAAACATTGCAATTAGGACGTGTCATCACAGCCCCAGTTTGCGACGCAGACGTGACAAGAAACCGATTTTCTCTTGTTGTTCGGCGGTTTTTGGCTCAGGTCTTGGTTCAGGCTCGCTCACAGATGCAGACGCTGTGACTGTCACTGGTGCCACGGTCGATGTCTGCATGATGGTCGCATTCACGTTTTGGTAGTTATCATCCATCAAATGCTGAGAGAGCAGTAGCGAGACAATCACTTTTTGGACGACAGGACGACCCAGTCCCGTGCGTGCCACAATTTCATCTACCGTACGTGCCGTATCTTCTAGGGCAACCATTGTCCGCAAGATAATGCGTCTGTCGGCGTTATTATCAGGCTTTGCCCATGAACGAAGCTGATAGCGGGCATTGCCATCGATGAGTGGTAATAACTTCTCAGCATTCGCCCATGCCATCTGATACAGCCACTGATTCATGTCGAGGGCTTGCTTAGGCTCGCCTGCCACACCGCCATACACACGCAGTCGCCATGCCGTCACGTCTGCCACTTTGGCACTTTTTAGCCATACCAGCTGGCGCGCCCCATCAATGACAGCCAACACCTCTCCATCTTGGGTTAACTCAAATAAGGACTTAGGACGAGCGTGCAACGTCTTAATCAAGTCTATCACGTCATCTAACTTTGATGTGGTAGACTGTGGCGATTGTGCTGTGTGAGCAGTTTGGGCTGACTGGCTGGTTTGACTCTCCTGATTGGTTTGGGTGCTTGTTTTGTCAGGCGCACCAGACGTGCTTGATTTTTGATAAGGCAGACCCTTTAATACATCCACTTTTTCATAAAGCCAGTCATTGAAGACATTGATTTGTTTTAGGGGCAATACCAGTGAATCGCCAGCGATACCACCATCACCTGTCAGGTTGCGACTGACGTATAAGATGGGTGTGCGTGGGTGCAATTCTATTAGTTTTTGCACGCTGGTAGAATTTTTAAAATCCTGATTAATGACATACAAATCAACCTCACCCATCTGAGCGGACACCCAATCCAAATCTACGTCCAAACGCAATAGGACACGCAGATATCCTTTAAAAGTAATTTGGTCAGCAGGGCTAACACCAACCATGGCAATACGCATGGCTTTTTTGCTATTAGTACTCGTCATGATTTACTCTCAACCAAAGCAATTGCTTGGAGATTATTGGTCTAAATTGTCTAACGCCATTGTCCTGATATTTTTGACAAAGAAAACATCTGCTTGATTTTATAAGCAAACCGATACGCCATAAATCAATGTTTGATTCATGTTTTTCTTTTATCCCAATATCACATTTAATTAATACGACCATCAGTGATAATTGTTGATTTTAAATAACTTTTAAAAATTCGGTCAGAAAATTTTAAAATTTAATAAAATACCATTATCTAATATCGTGTTAAAAAATTTGGTATGGCAGTTAGAATGAGTGCTTTATTTTCATCCAAAATGAAATCGCTTCATGATGCCAATAAAAGTAATTATTAAAAGCAATTATTGATAATTCATAAAAATTTATCAAATACCAACTTGTTATTAACAAACATTGATAAAACTTAATTTTAATCAATAGTTTACAAAATTAGGCACATTTAGCGGTTATTTTGGCATGAGACCACACCAAAACATTCATTTTAAATAAACAATTAAAGATAAATCAGCAAATTTAGGTTGTTAATTTGCTGATTCTATTTTATAACATAATTTGGTTTACGGCTATACCAAACAGTAAAAATATTTTACCATTGAGCAATATTTTTATACCCATAAAAATATTATGGATATAAATTAGGCATGTTTTGTGTGTTATTTGGGCAAATTGATGATTTTATGGGCAGGTTTACCCATTTTATCAATTTGATGAAATGTTATTATTTAACATTTAAATGATTAAAAAACATACAAATTCACACCCTACACGCCCCCACATCGCCATTGACCACCACAGTCGCCCCTGTCAAGGCAAATAAGCCCTTGATTTGTTCGATGGCGTTATCGGTGGCGAGGGTCATGATGTCGCCTTGACACGCTTTTTTTAGCACTTCGGCTTTGGCGGATGTTTGGGCTTGATTTAAAATCTCAGGGTCATTATCGGCCACGCCAAACAGCCCTGTTTTCCAGTCATAGACCTGTATGTCATCAAGGAACACCTCAAACACTTGCGATGGCGGGAGCGTTACCGTGATGTTGGCGTGCGGGGCAACTTTTGGGTCGGTCTGGGGGTCAAAGGTAACTTGCACGTTGTCCGCCGTGATTTTACCCAAATCCACGCCTGCCAAAACCCGCCCACGAGCAACAAACAGCCCCTTTTGCTCGTCCTGCCATAGCTTGTACCAATTGCCTTCTTTTTGGGCGGTAATGACCGTGTCCACGCCAAAAGCAACGGTATTTAGGCGAGCCATTTTTTGGATTTCGGTAACAACACCGTCTCGGCTAATGGCGGATACGGCAGGCTCTTCGGTCAATTTTAACGTCCAAAAAACCGCCAAAAACACAATCATCGCCATGACTGCCACGATACAAAACAAGGTGAATTTATTGGCTTTTTTTACTTTGGGGGTGATAGGTGGGGTGGATGTGGTCATAACTCTCCTTTTAAAAATGCAAATTGACGTAAAACAACTCATTTAATACCATAATAGGGACAATTTTAGCATTTATCAAAAAAATTACTTGCACTGTTACCAAAGTTTACTTTAATATAATACGTTTTTACCAAATTTAAAATCAAACTTGCCGAGAATCTTATGAAAGCCAGTCAATTTACCCTAGCCACCCTTCGCAACACCCCAAGCGATGCCGACATCATCTCCGCCCAGCTTATGATAAAAGCAGGTCTGATTCGCAAACTTGCCTCAGGCTTGTATGTGTGGATGCCAACAGGCTTACGTGTGCTAAAACGAGTGGAAAAAATCGTCCGTGAAGAAATGGAGCGTATCGGTGCCCAAGAGCTACTCATGCCTGTCACCCAACCTGCCGAACTGTGGCAAGAGTCGGGACGTTGGGAAGACTATGGGGCGGAATTGCTTCGCTTTAAAGACCGTCATAGCCGTAATTTTGTGCTAGGGCCTACGCATGAAGAAGTCATCACCGACATCGCTCGGGGTGAACTAAAAAGCTACAAACAGCTCCCTGCCACTTATTATCAAATTCAAACCAAATTCCGTGATGAGATTCGCCCACGTTTTGGGGTGATGAGAGCTCGTGAATTTACCATGAAAGATGCGTATTCTTTTCATATCGACAAAGACAGCCTTGCCAAGACTTATCAAGACTTTTATGAAGCGTACAGTCGTATCTTTACCCGTTTGGGGCTTGATTTTAGGGCGGTGCAAGCGGACACGGGGTCTATTGGCGGATTTGCCAGTCATGAATTTCATGTATTAGCCGACAGTGGAGAAGACGACATTGCATTTAGCAGTGAGTCCGACTACTCGGCGAACGTGGAGCTTGCTGAAGCGGTCTGCCACGACACACGCCAGCCCCCAAGTGAGCCACGCACGGACGTGGATACGCCAAATATGCCAACCTGTGAAGAAGTGGCACAGCATTTGGGCATGGACTTGACACGCACGGTAAAAACGCTCATCGTCAAAGGCTCGTACTCAGATGACACGCCTGATATGCCAAAACTTGTCGCCCTTGTCTTGCGTGGCGACCACACCCTAAACGAGCTAAAAGCCGAGAAACTGCCCCAAATCAAAGCACCGCTAGAAATGGCAAGCGAAGATGAGATGAAAGAAGCTGGTCTCGTTAAGGGCTATATCAGTGTGGACTTGGCAAAATATGACATACCTGTGATTGCCGACAGAAGTGCATCCGTCATGGCGGATTTTGTGAGTGGGGCGAACATCGCCGATAAGCACACAAAAGGCATGAACTGGGAGCGTGATGCGGTCTATGCAGATGTTGCCGACATTCGCAACGTGGTAGACGGCGACCCAAGCCCAGACGGTAAAGGCGTACTACAAATCAAGCGTGGCATTGAAGTCGGACACATCTTTCAATTGGGCGATAAATATTCGCACGCCTTGGGCTGTATCGTCCTTGGTAAAGAAGGCAAGCCTGTTACGCTGATGATGGGCTGTTATGGCATTGGGGTTAGCCGTATCATCTCGGCAAGCCTAGAACAAAACCATGATGATAAGGGCTGTTTGT
Organism: Moraxella equi; assembly: GCF_002027555.1. Classification (GTDB taxonomy): domain Bacteria; phylum Pseudomonadota; class Gammaproteobacteria; order Pseudomonadales; family Moraxellaceae; genus Moraxella; species Moraxella equi. The sequence continues at coordinate 35,396 of NZ_MXAP01000019.1, read as the reverse complement.
GGGCGGACACGCCAGACCCTGACGACAACATCGCCCCATTCTATGTGGCGGTCGTCCCCATGAAATCCAAAGACGGCTCAGCAGAAGCCAAAGCGGACGAGCTGTATAGCACCCTAAAAGCCAAAGGCGTAAACGTCCTATTAGACGACAGAGACGAGCGAGCGGGCGTGAAATTTGCCGATTTGGAGCTTATCGGTATCTCTCATCGTATCGTAGTGTCCGAGCGTAACTTGGCAGAGAGCAAATACGAATACGCCAAGCGTGGGAGTGATGATAAGGAGCTGCTAAGCCTTGATGAAGTGCTTGCGAAGTTCTAATACTTGCTTTAACTTTTAAAAAGGCAGACCATGCGGTTTGTCTTTTTTTCATCCATGTTCATCCATGATAACCCTTGATTTTTTAAATCACTTTGCGTAAGATAAAGTTTTTTATCAGGAGACATCATGGAACGCCGTCAATTTTTACAATTAGGAATCGGTAGCTTATTTGCCCTAAGTCTGCCTAAATTCGGCATGGCACACCCCCTACCCTTAGATTTGCCCACCACTTTACAAGACAACCCCCTACTGCATTTTGACGGCTTGCCGAGCTTTGGGGCGGTTGAGATTTCGCACATCACGCCTGCCATTGACTTTTTATTAAAACACAACAAAGACGTGGTCAAGCGTGTCTGCACCCAAAAGAGCATAACATGGGATAACTTCTACGCCCCGATAGAAGACGCCCAAAACAAACTAGACCGTGTGTGGGGCGTGGTCGCTCACTTGCATTCGGTCAAAAACTCAGATGCCCTGCGAGCGGTGTATCAAGACATCACCAAAAGCACAAGCGACTATGAGTCGTGGTTTGGTATGTATCGCCCTTTATATGAAGGCTTTAAAAAACTTGCCAAAAGCGATGCGTTTAAAACCTACACCCAAGTCCAACAAAAAGCGATAAACGATGCCTTGCTGGATTTTAAACTCTCGGGCGTGGCATTGACAGGCGACAAAGCCGAACGTTATACCCAAGTGGTCGCTCGTTTATCCGAACTATCCACCCAGTTTAGCAACAACGTACTAGATGCCGACATGGGTTGGGAGCTTATCATTGATGACAAAGCCAAACTATCAGGACTTAGCGACATTGCCCTACAAAAAGCAGAGCAATCCGCCAAATCCAAAGACAAAACAGGCTACCGTTTTGGGCTGGACGTGCCAAGCTATCTGGCAATCACCACCTACGCCGATGACAGAGAGCTACGCAAACAAATGTACGAAGCCTATCGCACTCGTGCGTCCGACAAAGGTCAAAATGCAGGCAAATGGGACAACACCCCTATTATCAACGAACTCATTGATTTGCGGCTTGAGCTTGCCCAGCTACTTGGCTACAAAAACTACGCCCAATACGTGCTTGCCAAACGCATGGCAAAAGACACCGATGAAGTATTGAGCTTTTTAAAAGATTTGCTTGCCAAAACTCGCCCCACCGCCAAAAAACAAATGCAAGAGTTGCAACAATACGGACGTGATATTGGCGTGCTAGGTCAAGATGATAAGATTGAGCCGTGGGATTTTACCTATTTGTCCGAAAAGCAAAAGCAAGCACTCTATGACATTGACAAAGAAGCCTTACGGGTGTATTTTCCTGTGGATAAAGTGTTAAACGGCATGTTTGAAGTCACTCGCCGTCTGTTTGGCGTGGACGTGCGTGAAAAAACAGGCGTATCCTTGCCCCACCCCGACACTCGCTTTTTTGAGCTGTATCAAGATGACAAACACATCGCATCATTTTATCTGGATTTATTTGCTCGTGAAAACAAGCGTGGCGGTGCGTGGCATAGCACAGCGATTGGGCATTTTAAAAAATCCACTGGCGACACCCAAAAACCTGTCTCCATGCTCGTGTGCAACTTTGGCGGAGCAACCAGCGACAAACCTGCCCTGCTACTACATGGCGAAGTAGAAACGCTGTTTCATGAGTTCGGGCATGGCTTACATCATATGCTCACGCAGGTAGACGTGCTTGCCCTGTCGGGTACTCGTGTGCCAAGAGATGCCGTGGAGTTCCCAAGCCAAATGCTAGAAAACTGGACGTGGGATAAAGATGTGCTTGCCCTTATCTCGGCTCATTATGAGACAGGCGAACCTATTGCCATGGACATGGTTCAAAAAATGCAAACCGCCAAAAACCACCTATCGGCAACTTCTATCGTCCGCCAGTTAGAGTACGCCCTATTTGATTTTCGTTTGCACGTTGAACATAAACAAGGCGACAAAAAAACACTTGCTCGCCTGCGTGATGACATTCGCCAAAACGTCTCGGTACTGGGCGAACCTGACTGGGTGCGTATGGCTCACAGCTTTAACCACATTTTTTCAGGCGGTTATTCGGCAGGGTATTATAGCTATCTGTGGTCGGAAGTGTTAGCAAGCGATGCCTTTACTCGCTTTGAGAATGAAGGGCTGTTTAACCAACAAACAGGGCAGGATTTTATCAATGCCATTTTGTCCCAAGGCGGTGCTGATGAGCCGATGAGATTGTTTGAGCGGTTTATGGGTCGCAAACCCAAAAACGATGCTCTGTTAAAGGCTCGTGGGATTGGCTAGGGCGTGCCTGTCATTGATAACATTTTTATAAAATAAGATGAAAATTTAACGTTTTAATCCATTTTTGCATGAAAAATTGCAAATACCAAAGGCAGGCACGCCCTAATAAATAAACCCTGTGATTGCAGGGTTTATTTGTATTTATGCTATTGACGAATAAGCCGTTTAATTTGCCCCTTGTCCGCATTAAATACCCGCACAGGGTTAATGTCAATCCCGCCACGTCTTGTATAATTCGCCAGCACCTTTAAAGAGACTGGCTTAAAATACGTCATCATATCAGCAAATATTCGCTCTACGCATTGCTCATGAAAGCCATTGTGCTGTCTAAACGATAAGATGTATTTTAAAAATTCGCCAAAATCCAAATCGTATTCGCTCGTCATTTCAATTTGCACCACCCCCCAGTCAGGCTGATTGGTAACAGGGCAATTTGAACGTAACAGATTGCTATAAAATTGATAAGTTACCAGTTCGCCTTTTTTGGCATTTTTTAAAAACTCACTGTCAATATCATCACTTAAAATAATGTCATCGGATGAATCATTTAAGACATCATCAATACAACTGCCGATAGGTTTTACGATATTGAGCTCATCGCCATTTAAATCAATAATCTCCACGCCCACATCAGCACCCACGCAGATAGATAAATCTTTTTGCAAAATAGTTTTTAATTCATCAATACTGCTAAATTTGGTAAAATTTAGGCTATTAAGGTAGAGTTTTAAAGATTTGGATTCCACGATATTTGGCGAATTGGCAGGAATGGTAAAACGAGCCATTGCCACCTGTGAAATGCCAATCGGATTTAGCCATGACAATTCAAAGGCTTGCCAAATATCCACGCCATGTTTTAGGTCGTCATAGCAGTTATTAAAATCAAATCCCACGTCTTTTAAAATCTCATCTCGTCCGATTTGCCGAGAAATGGGATATAAAATGGTGGGGTCATAGGTTTTTGAATAAGTGGTGCTTTCGCCTAGTACGCCGTGAATGCTCATTTGTGTTTGCCTTTTGATTTATCTTTTATTATGGTGGGCAAATTGCAATTCACCCCTACAAATTTAAATTTAATATTAAATTAAGAAAGCCGAATTCTTTTACCATCTTTTAATATTTTATATGCCACGCCATAAAACATTGCACAAAATATCAAAATCGCCAATAACGAATAACCGACATTGACATCAGAATGCCCCAATATGCCATAGCGAAAAGCATTGACCATATAAACAATGGGGTTGAGTAGGGATAAATTTTGCCAAAATGGTGATAAATTTTCCAACGAATAAAATACCCCACCCAAATAAGTCAAAGGCGTTAAAATAAAACTTGGCACAATAGAAATATCATCAAACGAGCGGGCAAATACCGCATTGATAAAACCGCCCAATGAAAATAATACGGAAGTGCCAATAATGGTAATCAGCATAATTGGCAAACTGCTAATCGTCAATTTAGTAAAAAATAACGCCACAATGCTCACAATCAAGGCAATGGCAAGCCCACGAAACACACCACCGCCCACATAGCCCAATAATATAGCGTGCTTGGATATGGGCGAGACCAGCATTTCATCAATACTGCCATGAAATTTGGTGCTAAAAAATGATGAAACAACATTAGAATAACTGTTGGTAATGACCGACATCATAATGAGACCTGGCACGATAAACTGCATATAACTAACACCGCCCATTTTTCCGACACGAGAGCCAATCATTTGCCCGAATATCACAAAATACAGCGTCATGGTAATGACAGGTGGTAATAAGGTTTGGGGCCAAATACGAACAATGCGTTTAATTTCTTTAAATAATAGGGTGTTAAAGGCGGTTAATTGATTATTCATGATTTTCCCCATTATTTAATTTATTTTCATCTTTCATTTTGCCTTTATGAAAATGGCTATCTACCACACCCATAAATAATTCTTCTAGGCGGTTGGCTTTATTTCTCATGCTGACAATTTGGATATTTAGGTTGTTTAATTGGGTAAATACGTCATTTAAATGTTGGGTTTTATTAAGCGTGATTTCTAAAGTTTTATTATCTGCCAAAGTGATATGGCTAATGTTATTTAGAACTGGGGTATTTTTTAATTCATCTTTTAAATCAAAGACAAAGGTTTCTAAGGATAACTGCGTCAGCAATGATTTCATCTCAGTGTTAATTAAAATCTCGCCATGATTTAATATGGCGATGTATTTACATAACTGCTCGGCTTCTTCTAAATAATGGGTCGTCAAAATAATACTTGTGCCTTCATCTTTATTAATACGCTCCATAAAATCCCACATAGAACGGCGCAATTCAATATCCACCCCTGCAGTCGGCTCGTCTAATATCAAAAGCCTAGGGCGATGCATTAAAGCACGGGCAATCATCAAACGGCGTTTCATACCGCCAGAGAGTGAACGAGCCTTTTCATCTCGCTTATCCCAAAGCCCCAATTCTTTTAATAAAAATTCGGCTCGTGGCAAGGCGTCTTTCTTTTTTATGCCATAATAGCCCGCTTGCGTGATAAGAATGTCCAAGCATTTCTCAAATTGATTAAAATTAAATTCTTGGGGAACAACGCCCAAATAAGACTTGGCAAGGCTTGGATTTTTGTGCAAATCCACACCAAAAATCTCCACCGTGCCGTCTGTTTGGGGAAATAATGAGCTGATGATACCAATCATCGTGGATTTGCCCGCTCCATTTGCCCCAAGCAAGGCAAAAAATTCACCCTGTGGCACGGTCAAATCCACGCCTTTTAGGGCGGCAGTGCCATTGGGATAGGTTTTTTTAAGGTTGGTTATTTTTAAAGCTGGTGTGGTCATGATTTAGTTTTTAAAAATTTTATAATTAAATTAGGGCAAATAACAAAAAGACAAATTCACTTTTTAAATAAGTTATTTAAATCAATACAAGTTAATTAAAAGAAATTGCTTACGTCTGTAACATAGAAATCGCCGTCATTATCCGCCTGATAGAGCTTTTTGCCATTTACTTCTATCGCCGTCAAACAACCGTCCCCATACGCCCAAGTGTCAATGCAGATAATGCCGTTTTGAAATAACACCTGTCCGTCTCGCTGTTCGGTATGCCCGCAAATCACGGTTTTGCCTGAGACATGAGCGACATGGTCGTTTTCTAATGTACGCCAGCGTAGGGCATAATCATTTTGTTTATCCATTGGCAAATATGGATAAATGGACGCATGACAAAAGATAAAATCTTCTGTTTCATGATAATCCACGGTTTTATTTAAAAAACCCACATAATTAAATGGCAAATGTAAACACTCTGACCGCATGGGCATTAGATTAAAAGATTGCAAGGTTTTATCGCCACCGACTTTCAGCCAAAATTCAAAGTCATCTTTGTATTTTAACCCTGCCAGCATAATCAGCTCGTGATTACCCATGATAAAGACCGTTTGGCAGATGTCAGATAAATTCATCAATATATCCAGCACGCCTTTGCTGTCATCGCCACGATTGACATAATCGCCCAAAAAGATAAGTGTGTCATCGAAGGTTGGCTGTATGCCGTCTATCAGCGTGGCTAGGGCAACCTTACTGCCGTGAATGTCGCCAATGGCGAAAACTCTTGCCATGATTTACCTTTTAATACAAAAGACAAAAAACGCCAAACAGCCTAAGCGGTTATCCACCTAAGCCATTTGAACTATTTAATGAATTATTGCGATTGGGAAATGATATAATCAACCGCGTTTTTCACTTCATCATCAGAGATGTCTGCACCGCCACGAGCAGGCATGGCGTTAAAGCCATTGATGGCGTGGTCGTACAAAGTTGCCTTACCTTTGGCGATACGTGGAGCCCAATCGGCTGTACCTTTTTTTGGCGCTCCCACCAAGCCCGCATCATGACAGGTCGCACAGATGGCATTATAAAGCTGGTCACCAGGGCGAGCCACACCTTCTACCGCAGGGGCTAGCACAGTGATGTTAATGTCGCACTCTTCGCCATCAAAGCACACTTTACCCACAGGGGCAATACGTGCCACCAGTTGTGGGTACATGGCGATGAGCTTTTTGACCTGAGCACTGTCCTCAGGGATGGCTTCTTTTTTGGCTTCTGCTTTGGGTGCTTCTGCAATCGCGGTCTCTGCCTGAGTCTCGGTCGTTGCTTCTGCATTGGCAGGTGCTTCACTTGCTTGGCTGGTCATCACGCCAGAAATTGCCAACAATGTGGCAAAAGATAAAGTTACAATTTTTTTCATTGTCTTATCTCGTTTGGCCTTGAATAATCTTGTTATTCTGGGTTTGGGAAATTTACCCTACTATTATAAGGGAAAATAGGGATGAAATGCCACGTTTTTTATGTAATTTGTAAAAAATTAGCAAGATTTTTTGGTATTTTTACAAAAACATGGTAATTTTGGCAAAAATCTGCTAAAATACCGCCCTTAAATGTGCCTGTAGCTCAGTTGGATAGAGTGTTGGCCTCCGAAGCCAAAGGTCGTGGGTTCAATTCCCGCCAGGCACGCCATTTATCATTGATAAAATGAAAAACACGCCCAAAAGCGTGTTTTTTGTTTTTAACCTTTTAGCTCAATAATCTCCACCCAGTAGCCATCTGGGTCTTTGATAAAGGCGATGTCTTTCATGCTACCATCTTCGGGGCGTTTTTGGAATACGACATTGTTTTCATCAAACCACGCCACTGCTTTTGCCAAATCAGGCACGGCAAAGCAGATATGCCCAAAGCCTCTGGGGTCGCTGTTGCCGTCATGATAGCTAAAATCAGCATCATTTTCGGTGCCGTAGTTGTGCGTGAGTTCTAGAATACCACGTTGGCGAGAGACATAAGCAGTCAGGTTCTCTGTGGCAGGCAAATTATCACGCTCATCTTTGGTTAATTTTGCCAAAAAATACAAGTCAAATTTGGCATCAGGGAATTGGCTATGGCGTAACAAAGTCATGCCAAGCACGCCTGTATAAAATTCTAGCGACTTGACAGGGTCTTTGATGCGTAGCATGGTGTGGTTAAAGGTAAAGCCCTCGGACGCTATTGGAATGTCTTTAACGCCATTGGCGGTCAAGGCTTGGGTAGGTTGGGTGATGGTCGTCATAATGACTCCTCTTTTTGATTTAACATACTTTCAAAACACTTTTGCAATAACAAATTTATTCAAAAAAATTCACTTTGCCAGTTGCCACATCATACTCTGCTCCGACAATGGTCAGTCTCCCACTATTAACCATGTCCTCTAAACTGCGTGAGCCTGATTTTAATTGGCTCACCGACAGTCGCACATTGGCACGCACAGCATGGTCAATGAACTCGTCTATGTTTATCTTGCCATCGCCTGCGGTGAGTATCTCATGTAGGTTGTACACGCTGGGGCGAATTCTATCAACGATGGATTGCAAATTGGGCGAATAATACTGCTCAGGATTGATGAGTGTCTCAACACATGCCGTTACCGCCCCGCAGTGGCTATGTCCTAGCACCACCACAAGTTCGGTGCCAAATTTCTCGGCAGCGAACTCTACCGAACCAATCTGTGACGGGGCAACGACATTGCCCGCCACTCGGATGACAAACAACTCGCCCAATTTTTGGTCAAAGATGAGCTCTACTGGCACACGAGCGTCCGAACACCCCAAAATAATGGCAGATGGCAACTGCTCTTCTACCAGTATCGGCGGAGGCTGATGATGTTCTTTGGCGTTTTTGATTTTTTCAACATAACGCAAATTACCCGCTTTTAACTGTTCTAGCACCGCTTGGGCATTTAAGTTTTTCATGGCACTTTCTGTTGGAGTTATTTAATTTGATACGTGACCGACCATTCAAATACAATCAATCATCACCTGGCATGGTCATGGGCGGGGCAGGCTCTAAGTCCGCCACATTCGCCTCCTTGGTGGGTGCAGGCTTTTCATTCTTAGGTTCAGGCTTTGGTTCATTTTTGGGTTCAGGGGTTGGCTCGGGTCTTGTTTGAGGTTTTGGCTCGACCTGACTTTCTGCTTTATTGCTACTCTTGGTATCAGCTTTTGGTTTTTCTGCCGTCTCTTTGGGTTTGATGGTAGGCGGAGCTTTGAGTTGTTTGGTCGGCTCACTCTCCTGCTCATTTAAGTCGGCAATCACGTCTTCTGCCACTGCTTTTTTGGGCGTCTCTTTTACTTCCTCTTTTGGCTTAGGTGCCTCGGCAGGGATTTCTTTTTTGGTTGGTGTTAAACGAACTGCACGAGGTGATGATTCCGAAGAATCAATCACCACTTCCGCTGAACGTTCGTAATTATCTATCATACCAACATAACGCTTCATTTCCTCAGGCATGGGTGTGACACTTTTGGGCAGTCCAAAATCCACCGTCTTTATCGCACCCAATGCCTCCTGGGTACTACCCATGATGCCATAAGTTAGGATATAACGCTGTTCGTTATTGGCATTATGATAGCGAAAATAAGCAAACTTATCACGGTCTCTGCGTCCTTTGAGATATTCGGTGATAATCTCATTTTGTGCCACATCCATGACTTGCACCGTCCAGCGTTTGTCATTGTCTTCAAAAAATTTTTTACCCTTAAACTGGGCAGGATAATTACGCAGGTCTCGCACCACCGTCGCAAAGTCAATGGGTGGCACTTCTTTGGAGAGCTCATTAAGATTGTCAATGGTTACTGGTAAGGCAAAGTCTTCTGCCACCGCTTTGGTTTTTTGACGTTCTTTGGTAATCTCTGGTGTGGCGTGAGAAAGCGACATTAAGAACCACAGTATCAGCATGACGCCTGCCATGATAAGCCATATCATCGCCTGTCTTCTGGATTTTTTATTAATCATCGCTACACTTTGGGTCATGGTCTTGCCTTTAATTAATACAATATTTTTAAAATTTAAAAAAAATCAATGGTTGGCGTTGAGCACTTCTGTCAACATTGCCATATCAAAATCTTTGGTGACAAACGCCTTGCCAAGCTCTTTTAATAACACCAATCGAATACTGCCGTTTTGCACTTTTTTGTCATGCCCCATCAAATCCAGTGCCACCGATGGTTCTATATAGGGTGGTTTGACGGGCAAATCAAAGATTTGTAACAAATCAACGACACGGACAACTTCGTCTTCACCAATCAATCCAAGTTTTTGCGACATTATCATCGCCTGCACCATACCCGCCGCCACTGCCTCGCCATGAAGCCAATTACCATAGCCCATGTGCGTCTCAATGACGTGTCCAAAGGTATGTCCGAAGTTTAGCAAAGCACGCACACCCGACTCACGTTCATCGCTGGCAACGATTTTGGCTTTATAGTCACAGCAGCGATACACCATCTCGCTTAGCGTCGCACCATCTCTGGCGGTGATTTTAGCAGCATTGACTTCAAGCCAATCCAAAAAGGTCTTATCAAAAATGAGTGCATATTTTACCACTTCTGCCAGTCCTGCCGCAAATTCTCTTTTGGGCAATGTATCAAATGTCGTCATGTCCGCCAACACGCACACAGGTTGCCAAAATGCCCCAATCATGTTCTTGCCAAGGGGGTGATTAATGCCTGTCTTGCCACCCACTGACGAGTCCACTTGTGCCAGTAGTGTGGTCGGCACTTGAATGAAATTTACCCCACGCATAAAGCTTGCCGCCGCAAAGCCTGTCATGTCGCCAATCACCCCGCCACCCAAGGCGATGAGCGTACAATCCCGAGCAAAGTGGTTTTTCATGAGTGCATCATAAATGGCATTGATATGCTCTTGGTTTTTATACTGCTCACCATCGGGCAAGACACAGCTCTCAACCATCAAGCCCTGTGCTGCCAAATGTTTAGTTAAATCGGTCAAATACAAAGGGGCAATGGTCGTATTGGTCACGATAAGCACCTGCTTGCCTTTGATGAATGGCAAAATAGGAATTGCCAAATCTATCTGACCTGCGGTGCTAGCACCAATAAAAATGGGATAATCGTGACTCTGGGTTTGGACAGTGAGTGTATTGGTAATGTGTGTCATGATGCTACTTTGAAATTTACTGTAAATGTCTTAATTGATTTAAATATTAAGATGTTTGCTGATTCTCAATATTTTTGGCATAAGCGATAAGAACATCAAGTATCTCTGCCATCATTTGCTTGGGGTAAGCCCTTCCTGTGGCGACAGTAATGTCTGCCACCTCTTGATATAATGGTGATCGTCTTTGATAAAGCGTTTCTAATACCGCTCTGGGATTATCTGTTTGGAGTAGGGGGCGATTTTTGTCTTTTTTGGTGCGATGGATTTGGGTGTCCACGCTCGCATCCAAAAATATCACCAAACCACGTTTTAGATATTCTCGATTGCATTCACGCTCAACCACACCGCCACCTGTAGCCAGTACAATGCTTGACATGGTGGACAGCTCATCCATGGCACAACTCTCACGCTCACGAAAGCCTGACTCACCCTCTTTTTGAAAAATCCATGGAATGTCCGCCCCTGCTTTTTCGCTGATACACCAATCTATATCCCAAAAAGGGCGTTTTAAATGTTTGGCAAGCAGTTTACCAATGGTTGTCTTACCCGCCCCCATCGGTCCCACCAAAAAGATAGACGGCAATAAATGGGCATAGTGATGAATGGGTTTTTGGACAAACACCTCTTCAATCACCGCCGATTCTTCTATACTCATAATAACATCACTAAAAATAAATGTTCTATGATACAAGTTTTGGGCGATTATGGCTAGTGCTTTTTTGTGAACACAAAACAAAAAGCAGACTATTAGCCTGCTTTTTGTTTGAACTGTAAAATTAGTAGCGACTCACACCGTCATTAATAATCTTAGGTGTGATAAAAATAAGAAGCTCTTCTTTTACATTTGACTTAACATCACTTCTAAATAAACGTCCCACACCAGGTAAATCACCTAAAAATGGTACTTTAGATTGAGTATTACCAATGGTATTGCGGAATACTCCACCAAGCACTACAGTTTGCCCATCTTCCAAAATAACATTAGTCTGAACCGAGTCCTCATTAATTGGCACTGCACCAAATCTTGCATTCGCATAATCAGGTACTCCATTCTTAATATCTAACTCAAGACCAATCTTGCCTTCTGGTGTAATGTTTGGGGTTGCCTCCAATATGAGTGCAGCATCTTTAAATGTTACAGCAGTTGCACCACTAGCTGAAGCTTGTAAATAGGGGACTTGTGTACCAGAGGCCACCCTAGCTTTTTGCTTATCAGCCGTTAGCACTTTTGGTGAAGAGATAACTTCACCACGATTGTCTGCTTGCATTGCTGATAATTCCAACTGAAGAATAGAATCAGCAATATTTAATAAACCAAGAGAGATGCCACTAGTCGCTGCGGTCAAACCCAAATCAACTGCATATCTCGGGGTGGTATTGTTTTTTGCATCAAAACCATCAATTCCCATAATAACACCATCATTACCATGATGTTGCAGACCCCATCTTACACCAAGTTCTTTAGAAAAACTATCCGACGCCTTAACAATACGTGCTTCAATCATGACCTGCTTAACAGGAATGTCAATTTTTTCAATGAGCTCACGAATGCTAGCAATGCTTTCTGCCGTATCGTTAATAATAATGGTATTAGTTCGGCCATCAAAGGTTGCACTACCACGAGGGCTAAATAACGAAGTTTGATTTGAGCCAGTTCCAGATGATGAGCTATCTGCTTTATCTAATAATTCGTGAACATCTTCCGCCTTTGCATAATTCAAACGAATATATTCTTTACGCAAAGGTGCAAGATCTGTTACCTTTTTAGCATCTTCTAACTCTTTAATTTCGCGTGCTGCCAACTCTTCAGCAGGAGCTACCAAAATCACATTACCATTTTTGCGTTGACCCAAATTTTTACTTTTTAGGATAATATCCAAAGCCTGATCCCATGGCACATTAATAAGTCTTAATGTAATATTACCCTGCACATTATCAGCAGCAACAATATTGTTTTCGGTGAATTGGCCTAATACATCTAGCACTGTACGTACTGACACATCCTGGAATTCCATTGATAACGGTTCACCAGTATAGACCTTCTCTTCAATGGTCGGTTCACGGAGCATTTTTGGTGGCAATACTGAGATGTTAAGTGTTGCACCTGATTGATAGGCTTGGTACTCAAAATCACCTTTCATGTTAACTGTAATAACACCGCTTTGACCTTGGTTTCTTGCATCAATATCTGCCACCAAGCCACTGCCGTTAATACGTTTTAGCAAGTGCCGTGGAATGGTAGTGCCACTGGTGCGAACAACCAATTTATTGCCTTGACGCTGTACATCCACAGGAATAGACTCATTGGTCAGCCCCACAGTGATATTACCACCGTTCGCATTACCAGAATAATTAACTGTTGACACGCCATCATAATTACTTGCCAATGAACCAGAGGTAGGGGCAAGTAAAGGATTAACTTTAACAGTCATCGCTTGAGAAGTTGGTGCAGGTTGATTGTTAATCACTTGAGAGCTTGCCACTCCACCTTGTTTGATATTTACCAATAACACATTTCCTTCAACGGTACTGGTATAACTTGCTTGGTCTTTCAAGTCAATCATTAGACGAGTCATTGAGCCGTTGTTGAGTGCTGTTACCTCATTGATGACACCGCGGTTGATCGGCATATTTCTTGGCAAGCCTCCACTGGATACTTGATTAAAATCAAGAGCAAGCTGTTTGCCACCTGCTTGTTGATATGCAACTGGAGTTACAGGCTGACCATCAAAGGCAACTTTAAGTTGAGTGGTATCAGCACTGATTTGATTGGCTGATAAACCTTGAATGGCAAGAGCATGTGCTTCAACTGTGATTAGACTGATTGCTAATGCAGAGTAAGCAAAGGCAGATTTTTTGGTGAAAATATTCATTATTTTATCCTCGGAATAAATCTAGTTGGCTTTTAATTTGGCGAAACCAAATTGGCGGTTTTTTCAACATATTGATCATTAGTATCTTTGACAATCTCAATCAAATTGACTTGCGTTGAAGTTATCTCAATAATACGCCCATGGTTTTTACCCAAGTAACGACCAACCTGAACGTCATGCACCATACCATCCGGAGCCTGCACAAGTCCATACTCTTGACCGTTTGGTGCAACAACTTTGCCACGATATACCAACTCTGATAATTCAAAACCTTCAAGTGGTTCTTTAATACGATTCTCATCAGGCTTAACAGCAGGGGCTTCCGCAATTTTCTGTTGTCGCTCCAACAGACTCTTCGCCACAAATGGATCACGCACATTTTGTGCACCATATTTAAAGTCTTCAATCTTTAATGGCTCTGGCGGAGGTTCAATCGTCTTAGCCTCTTGCTTGCGAATATCTTCCATCTCCGCTTCAGCAAGACTGACGCGATCTGTGCAACCTACCAATAAAGACAGAAGTATCGCCAAACCAACATTGGTTTTTAGAGAAAAATTAATCATTTGACCTCTCCTTCAGTTGACTTAACTTCTCCAGCAGTTGCATTTAAATCCACTTCTTTAGAGCGATAAGTTTTAGTTTGCAAAACCAGTTGAAGCTCAGGCATTCTATCAAGCGAAGGTTGGGGATTCTTAATCTCAAAATCATGCATGGTGATAATTCGTGGCAAAGCAGCAATACCGCTCACAAATGAACCGAATTGATGGTAATCCCCCAAACCAATAATTTGTATCGGCTGTTCAATAAAGAATTCTTGCTCTACTTCAGGTTGGACAGAAATGTCTTGGAAGCGAAGACCACTACCACTACCCACCATATTAATACCATCAACCAACTCAGGAACACGGGTATCTTTAGGAAGTTGATTAAGAAGATCAGCAAAGTCTCTTTTCATTTGTGCTACTTGATCTTCGTAAGCTTTTAGGTGACGAGCCTTAGACTCTTTCTCTCTATATTGCTCCAACAACGTTACCTGTTGAGCTTCAGCAGCTTTAATCTCGTCTAGCTTCTTGGAAATCAAAAGCACCCACGCCAAAACCAAAATAAGCACCACCATCATCACTAAGATAAAAATCTTAACCGGCAATGGTGCAGAGCCATAGTTTTGAGCATTCAATGAATTAACTTCTGCCATGAATTTTTTTGAATCAAAGGCAGGTTTTTTATTTTTGGATGTATGCTTCTTAGTCTTAGTTTTCACCTTATTCTTGGTTAAACTTTTAGACTTGGACAAACTGGGCTTACTAAGCTTAATTTTATTTCCACCATCCTCTGTTGCGACAGAAGTTTCAGCAGTAGATTTATTTTTTTCAATGGTAGTTTCATTGTTGACCTCCTGCTTGGTTATCGCCATTGGCAGTGGCAGGTTGTACGGCTTGCTCTGGAGTAATGGGTTGTGTTTCTGTTGTTGTTACCGAATTTGATTGAACTGTGGGTGCGACAGGATTTTGTGCATTATCCTGTTGTTGCACTTCAGGTGCAGGTGCATTTTCAATCCCGATTGGTACCACTTCAGGTATTGGTTCTGAACTTGACTCCACAGGTGGTAGAACAACGTCGCCACCAGATTCCAATTCAGCTTGTGCTTTTTCTTCATCACTTATTTGCGGGTTTTGCACCTTGGTTGTGACAACAAATTCTATATAATTGTCTTCAGGATAGGTAGGTCGATCAAGTTTATCATTGCTTCCACTGGTTGCTTTTTGAGTGGCAGTCTCCTGATAGGCTTCAAGCTTACTTTTAATACTAACCACTGCTGAACCATCCAACCATTCACTGGCATTTAAGTTACGAACTAAAGCTGCCACCACATTGGGGTTGTCAGCAAAACCTGTCAAAGTAATAACATCTGCTTCACGCTTAATGTTATTAAGATACATTGCTACAGGTATGGCTCTTGCCATATCATCCCATACACGTACAGGAATAGAACGACGACCTTGCAAATCTTGAATGACTTTCATCTGTGATAACATTTGCTCACGCTGAGCTTCCAAATCCTCAATGGACTTTAAAGCCACATCAAGCTGAGCATTAGCATCTTCAATACGCTTATTAGCATCTTGTTGATTGGACAAATCTTTATTTAACAGAGAAAACGCCAAAATTATTGCTAGAATTGCAAGACCTGCAGTTGCTCCTGCCAATAAATTAAATTCTTTATTTCTGCGCTCGCGTTGCTCTTTACGCCAAGGTAATAAGTTAATACGTGCCATCAGTCAAACCCTCTTAAAGCCAATCCACACGCCGCCATAAGACTTGGTGCGTCTTTTTGCAATAACGCACCGTCAATTCGAGCATCAATTGACATACTTTCAAATGGGTTTGCCACTGAAACCATGCCGCCCACACGTTGTTGCACCATCTGAGCAAGCCCAGGCAAGGCTGACGTACCACCGCACAAGACAATGTGGTCGACATTATTATATTCACTTGATGAGAAATAGAACTGCAAAGAACGACTGATTTGCTGAACAATATTTTCCATAAAAGGTGTGAGCACACTTTCATGATAATCAGCAGGCAGTGTATGTTCATGCTTACCAATGGTAGCATCATGGTAAGGAATGCTATAGCGTGACTGAATCTCCTCGGTCAACTGTGCACCGCCAAAACCTTGTTCACGGTTATAGATAAACTCACCGTCTTTAGCAATGTACAGTGTAGACTGTTTATGTCCCAAATCAATAAGTGCAACCACTTGTGGATCATTGGGCAAATTATCCACAATTAAATCAAAGGCGCGCTCAATGGCATGAGATTCAATATCCATTACCTTTGTTGTTAGACCACCCATCAGCAACGCTTCCACACGCTGATCCACATTCTCAGAACGGGAAGCGGCTAGTAGGACACGCACCAAATTCGGATCGGTCGTCGATGGTCCTAGCACCTCAAAATCCATATTCACCTCTGCCAGTGGATATGGAATATATTGTTCAGCATCTAGCTTGATTTGGGCTTCCCGGTCAGAATCAGACATGTTTGTTTCCATGTCAATGATTTTGGTAATCACTGCTGAACCTGATACCGCCGTTGCCACATCTTTGGTGCCAGCACCAGCACGACGTACCAAGCGAGCGATCGCCTCACCCACTTCTTCGCTGTTAACAATATTTTTATCAACAACCCAACCCGGCTCAAGTGGCTCAACGCCATAAGACTTCAAATGAAGTCTTCCTTGTTGTCTTGTTAGCTCAACAAGTTTAACGGAAGTGGTACTGACATCTAAGCCGATAAGATGCCGACCCTTAGGAGAAAATAGCCCCACAGACTTTATTCCTTATATTTTGACGCCGACTAAATACAATACTGCACTTAGAATAATGGCTTTTAAAGTACAATACGTTACCTTTTATTCACTAACTTGACCAGTTTAACAGTTTTGTTTACCAGTTTTGTCAGAAATCTGCTATACTTACCTGCAATTTTAACATGAATTTTGCAAAATTACACATACTTTGTAACGCATTCTTTACATAAAGAATATGATACAACATTTTGACAACAATTTTAACCACCCAGTAATGCTATGTCTCAAAAAAATACTGCCGTTCGTCTGATTTCTTATCTAAAAAACCTAATTTTGGCAATTTTTGCCTTGATTTTGATTTTGGTACTTGCCTTTCCTATCGGTTTTTATGGCATGGCAATGTACTTAGAGCCCAGTTTGCCCAACATTAAAGAATTAAAGAAGATGCCCCTAGAGATGCCTTTGCAAATCTATACAGCAGACCATAAACTCATCGGACAATATGGCAACAGATATTCATTACCTGTAGCTTATGATGACATACCAGAAACCATGATTCAAGCGTTTTTGGCGGCAGAGGATGATACCTTTTTCGAGCATAGTGGCATTAGCGTCAAAGGGCTTGGGCGTGCCATCACTGAGATGATTTCAACCACAGATGGACAAACGGGCGGTTCAAGCATTACCCAGCAAGTTGCCAAAAACTACTTTTTAAGCCCCGAGCAAACTTTTGAGCGTAAGCTAAACGAGCTGTTCATTGCCCGTAAAATCGAAAACGAGCTGTCCAAAAAAGAAATCATGACATTATATGTCAATAAGATCTACTTAGGTCAAGGAGCTTATGGTATCCGTGCCGCCGCCAAACGTTATTATAGTAAGTCATTAAATAATCTTACCATTGCAGAGATGGCAATGTTGGCGGGTCTACCCAAAGCCCCTTCTGAGTTCAACCCAGTCATCAACCCCAAACGTGCCTTAGAACGGCGCAACTGGATTATTAAGCGAATGCTTGCCAAAGGCTACATCACCCAAGCCGAGCACGATGAAGCATTAACTGCTGACATCGGGCTTAATATGTACCAAGAACAGCTTGATCTAAACCTGCCTTATATCGCTGAAATGGCACGTTCGGCACTGGTCGAGCGTTATGGGGCACAAGTCATGGACAGTGGCTGGCGAGTACAGCTGACCATTGACAGTGCCGACCAATTAAAAGCAAGGCAAGCCGTGCTAAATGGCACTTATAGTCACAATGCCTACACCAATACTGTTTATCGTGGTGTTGAAGC
The DNA here is from genome assembly GCF_002027555.1 of Moraxella equi. Lineage (GTDB taxonomy): Bacteria > Pseudomonadota > Gammaproteobacteria > Pseudomonadales > Moraxellaceae > Moraxella > Moraxella equi. The sequence goes on along the minus strand of NZ_MXAP01000019.1, from coordinate 17,360 downwards.
TCTAACGGGCGATTTGGCATATTTTAAACCTTTTACTTTTAGAGATGGCGAGCGGTTTCGTGACATGCTTCCTGCCAAAGTGGTAGAAGTCAAGAACGGTCAAATTCGTGCCGAACTCCAATCAGGCGAGACAGTGCGTGTCTTTATGAACATGCACTATGCTGACAGCAAAGTCGGGGGTAAAAGACGGGGCTTTGGCACCAACCTTGTCGCTGGCGACCGTAAAGAGCTAAAACCTGCCATTGAAGTGGGTAACATCATCCGTGTGACTAAGCAAGGCAATAGTTGGTATGTAACCCAGCCCCCACGCACCCAAGGGGCACTTGTCGCCATGAACCCCCAAAATGGTGCATTGGAAGCTGTCGCTGGCGGTTTTCATTTCAACCAAAGCAAGTTTAACCGTGCCACCCAAGGCTATCGTCAACCTGGTTCTATCATCAAACCCTTAATCTATGCTGCCACTTTTGAAAACAGCAAACTAAGCCCTGGCGATGTCATCTCAAACGCCCCCATCAAAATTGGTAATTGGCGACCTAAAAATGCAGGCGGTGGTGCTGGCGGTGCAGTTTCCATTTCTAGTGCTTTGGCACGTTCACTAAACCTACCGTCGATTCGCATGATGCAAAAGGCAGGTGTTGAACCCACTCGAGAAATGCTCTCACAGTTTGGTCTAGAAAAAGACCGCCTGCCCCAGTCTCTCACCTTAGCACTGGGGGCAACTGATGCCACTCCTTTACAGATGGCAACCGCCTATGCCACTTTCGCCAATGGCGGTCACCGCATCCAGCCTTATTTTATTGAACGTATCTATAACTTTGACAACCAAACCATCTTCCAAGCCAATCCTGTTCAAGCTTGTGCCGTTTGCTTTAATAAAGAACTTAGTAAAGTCAATACCAAACTATTAGATGGTTTTGGTCATGTCTCAGAACAAAACGAAGAAACGATGGATGAAAACAGCTTAGAACAGGCAGATAACAAAAAAACCAGCAAAGACAAGAGTGAGGAAACAAAGAAAGAAAAAGATGCAGATAAAGACACACCAAAAGTTACTGATAAAACCAAAGTACTGGTAATGCGTGTTAATACCGCTCAAAAAGAACTGGAATCTCAAATCAACGCCTACCGCAAAAAGAATCCTACGCTAGATGCCGCACCCATCTTTGACCGCCTAAGACCCAAACAAGCCATTCAGTTTGGTATTGCCGAGCAAGCACCACGCATCTTATCGGTACGCACATCTCGCTACATGGCAAGTATGCTAAAAGGTGTTATGACAGGCGGTACAGGTCGTAAGGGTAATTTCCGCTCTGACTTAGGCGGTAAAACAGGCACCACCAACCAAGCCAAAGATGTTTGGTTTGCCGGCTTGCAACGCAACCATGTGGCTGTGGTGTGGATTGGCTATGACGAGCCTGCTTCACTGGGTGCAAAAGCCTATGGTGGCACGCTTGCTATGCCTGTTTGGGTGGATTATATGAAGCATCAACTCAAAGACGAACCCACCAAATGGGTTGATGACGGTAATCTTGCCAAGAGCAAAAAAACCGAGCAAAGAATCATCGACATCACCAATGAGAATGAAGCCGAAGAAGCTCTTGCTAATGAGATTTTAGGTGATGGTGATTCAGAGATGGTAGAAAGCTCAGGCGATGAAGTTATTCCTGAGGGGGACGGCGAGAACATTCCCGAAGGACAATAACCCCCTATCCATTCTATAAAAACACGGCTATTGGTCGTGTTTTTATTTTATGGTTCATACTATAATCATATACCCAAGAGATTTTAAAATTGCTACAAACGCAATGATGAGATGCAAGGGCTAAAAATGACGACAATAAAGGATGTGCGGAGCCAACCCCTACAAACTCATGACAAATTAGGGTGTATGACATGGCTGTGGTAAATCAAGTTCATGAAATACAGCGAACCACCTCAGCACACCCACCACATACCCACAAAAAAACACGGCTCACCCACCGTGTTTTTAAACCTTAAATCGCCTTGATAATCATGGCAAAGGCACAACCCCAATCACAATCGCACTGGCAAGGGTTAATAGCGATAGCCCCCAAATCCAAAAGAACGAATAACGAATGTGCTTGCCCATAGACAGATTGGCAAGACCCAAGCCCATCCATAGTGCTGGCGATAATGGTGTAACAAACGTACCCACGATGCTACCGATAAGCATGGCATAGCCTGCCGATGTCGGAGCCACCCCTGCTTGGGTGGTGATTTGCTCAACCACAGGGAACAGTCCAAAATAATACGCATCCGTACTTAACACCAGCTCCAACGGAATGCCGATGATACCGATGATGATGTGTAGATAAGGTAGGCTTGCCGAAGGTAGTACTTTTACCAAGTCATGAGCAATCGAATCAAGCATGCCCGAACCCTTTAAGATACCCAAAAACGTCCCTGCCGCCAAGATGATACTTGCCATGACAATCGCCCCGCCTGCGTGAGCGTTAATGCGAGCAAGCTGTTCTTTGGGACTGCGATAATTGACAAGCAATATCACAGACGTGGCAATCATAAAGACATAGCCTGGGGGTAACTTGCCAGAAAACAGCAACGCCATGGTCAGCACAAAAATCGCCACATTCACCCAAAATAGTTTAGGGCGTGCCAATGCTTTTTCTTCATCACTTAGCTCAACAGGCTTGATAAGCTCACTCACATCAGGCAACACCCCAAATTCCTTGGTGATGCGTCTTTTTTCTTTGATGCCCAAAAATGTCGCCAATGCAACAATATACGTCAGAGCAATGACTTGCACACTAAACAGCGGTTGATACAACTCATTTACATCCATTTCTAGCACGGTCGCCACACGTCCTGTCGGGCCGCCCCAAGGAAGCATATTCACCACCCCGGCACTAGACGCCAACAGTAAAAACAGCATATACGGATTCATGTGTAGCTTTTTGTACAGTGGTAGTAAAGCAGGCACAACAAGCAAAAACGTGGTCGCCCCCGCTCCATCAAGCTGTGCCACCACCGACACCAGCACTGTCCCCACGCTCACGGCAACGATGTTACCCCGAGTTAGCTGAACCAATTTGTCAATCAAAGGGCGAAACAGCCCCACATCGCTCATAATCCCAAAAAACAAAATGGCGAAGATGAACATAATCACAATCTGAATGACTGATTTTGCCCCGTCGCCATAAAATTCTTTAATCTGTCCCAAATCAAATCCTGCCACCAAAATGCCAATAAATGGCACAAGCACCATGGCGATGACAGGCGAGACTTTTTCGGTAATAAGCAAACCGACAATCACAAGAATGATTGCCAAGCCGATGAGTGTCAGCATATATTTTCCTTAATCATGATGAAATACTAGACATTTATCACAGACAAGCAGTGCGTTATTTTTATGGGAATAAGTGATTTTATGATAAAAATAAATAGGCTTTGGTTCAAAAAGTATGCTAACAAGAAAACCGTTTGTGGTGAGTTTGTCGAACCATGACGGTTTTCCTATCCGTAGGCAGGCTCAGGGCGAACGGAAAACCTAGTTTGGCATACTTTTTAGACTACTACCAATAAATAATTATTTTAAAAATAATTATTTCATGTTATAAAATAGCACAAAAACCAAATTAAAATTCAACTTATTATATGATAAACATCGGTTTTGTACTTTATCACAGGATAATGAATTTGTCTTGATATTTTTTAATATTTTTTAGAAATGATAAAAAACATCACATTCACTAGGGTGTACCTACCTTTTGTATTTGCAATGAAAAATGCCCGTTTAAAAAAGCAGGGGAATCGCCCGTTTTTCAAGGAAAAATTGAAGTTTGATAGTTATTCTATCAAACAAGCTTTTATTATGAAAAACAATCCGACCACTTAACTGGGTAAATTTTTAAGAATTTTAACCTAATTTTTAAATTAGTGGTCGGATAGCCATTTTTCATGCAAAAACATCATTTTATTTTTAAAATATTTTTAAATTTTAAATTGTGTTATAAAGGGTAGGCACGCCCTAAATAAATGAATGCGATATTTGATTAAAACTTAGCCTTTTTTAACAGGACGCTTCCAACCGTCAATGGTCGTCTGTCTATTACGAGCAACTGTCAATTTATCATCAGGCGTATCTTTGGTAATCACCGACCCCGCTCCAATCGTGGCGTTTGCCCCAATCTTGACAGGAGCGACAAGCGAGCTGTTACTGCCCACAAAAGCATTATCGCCAATGTAGGTCTTAAATTTATTCACGCCGTCATAATTACAGGTGATTACCCCTGCCCCGATATTGACATCACGCCCCACATCGGCATCGCCAATATAGCTTAAATGGCTTACCTTTGCCCCTTGGTTTAAGGTAGATTTTTTGATTTCTACAAAATTGCCAATTTTGACGTTGTCTTTAATATCTGCTTTTGGGCGAATATGAGCAAAAGGACCAATGGCAACATCTGCCCCAATCGTGCTGTCATCAAGCACACAATTTGGCTTGATGTGGGTATTATTACCAATGGCACAATTAGAGATAACATTGCCTGCATCAATTTGTACATTATCACCCAATACCACATCGCCAATAAATACGGTGTTAATATCAATAAACACATCACTACCACATTTTAATGAGCCACGAATATCCACACGATTAGGGTCGGCAAATTGTACGCCATTTAATTGTAATTCGTGAATCAAATGAGCTTGATAAGTGCGTTCTAAATTGGCAAGTTGAATACGGTCATTCACGCCATCTATTTCAAATTCAAAAGTCGGGCTAATCGTTTTTATCTCAATATTATCCGCCACCGCCATTTTGATAATATCGGTCAGATAATATTCGCCTTGGGCGTTGTTATTATCGAGCTTTGGCAAATATTTATGCAATAGAGCATTATCCACACAATAAATACCGCTATTGATTTCTTTAATTTGTCTTTGGGCATCGGTGGCGTCTTTTTGCTCCACAATGGCGATGACTTTATCATCTTGGCGGACAATTCGCCCAAGCCCAAAAGGATTGTCCACATTCATCGTCAGCATACTAATGCCATGCGTGTTTTGCTCAATGAGATTTTGCAAGGTATCCAATCTTGTCAATGGCACATCGCCATATAAAATCAGGCTTTTGCCGTCTTTTGGCAAATGGGGCAATGCCATTTGCACCGCATGACCCGTGCCGAGCTGTTCGACTTGCTCTGCCCATATCAAATCGCTGTCGATAATCTCATCTTTGACCATTTGACCGTTATAACCATAAATCAAAATGGTATTATCGGCATTTAATGCACGGCAAGTATCTAATACATGGCGAAGTAGCGGTTTGCCTGCTAAAGTTTGTAATACTTTTGGCTTAACCGACTTCATGCGAGTGCCTTTGCCACCTGCTAGAATGATGATATTTAACATGGTAATTCCTTACTAAAATTAGGTAAAATTATTATAACATGGAATTTGGAAAAATATATGGTTACGAAACTTGCATAATACTCTTTTGCTAAAATATTTTATTTGTCATGCCTTTTAAAAATCTTATTTAAGGCTAGAAATTTATCTGATTGTTGCAATTCTTTCCAATAGAATTGACTAAAAGAATGTCTATCAAAACCCTGATTAACCCTCTCAAATAACCATAAAGAGTTTTTATCAGCAACAATTAGTAATGTTGCTGATAGCCTTAATCCATATGACCAAACCGGTCTGAAGGCAGATTCAAAATCTTTATGATTTTTAATTATAAATTTTGCTTCAAATAAAATCTTGGCTTGCTCAAAACCCTTATCTTTATTTGAAAGCAAGGCATAATCAGGAAAGACCCTCTCGCCTCTACCCATTTTAACAACTAATTGACGCACCCAATCATTATCACTGTAACCCAAATCACGCAACAACGGCTCTATTAAAAATTTTTCAACATCTTTTTCATTATTTAAGTTTTCATTACCTTTATAAGAAGAAGAAAATAAAACAGGCAAATCATTTATATCATCTTGATTGCTTTCAATGATATTTATTAGATTTTGATAATCTACAGCATTCCAAGAAAATCCATTTACACCCTGAAAATTTTTTCTAACCAAGCTGTTTTTAGAAAAATAAGTATCCGTCTTTAATTGATTAAGTGGTATTGGCTTTATCTTTTTGCCATAGCCTATATAAATATGGCTATAATAATGAAAAATGGGTCTGCAATCCCATTGGAAGTCGCTCGCCAAATAGAATGTATGTAGCTTCTTGGGCTTAGGCAATACATAATGATAATATCTCCTTTTTTAGTCTCCAAATTTCCTTGCCAAAAGTGTGTACTACTGTCATTTATACCATCTAAAAAATTAAAATCTCCACCCGTCTTATTTGCCCCCACCAACCAGATATTTGTTGGATTTGGCAGACTAACCTCCTTGTTTTTCTGAGAAGAAAGATATTTAGGTGCAAAGTCATATAAGAAAGCACAAATTTCGTTTGAATCAAGATTGTTTTTTATTTGAAAATTATATATCGATTCACAAAAACCCCAATAATAAGCAAAACGTGATTGTTTATCAGATTTTTTGGGGATTTCAGGTAATTCTATCCCAAACTCATCACAAATTGATATTAAGTCCCTAAATTTATGAATAAAAAGATATGGCTTGAAAAAATCACTATTAATTAGATATAGACATAAAGATATAGGTACAATACATTGCAAAAACCATTCAAAATTTGGTTCTACATGCTCAATGATAGAGCCATCTCTTTTTTCAGATATATCAAAATCAATACCATTATCACAAAGGTCATGAAAAATATGTTTAGCTTGCTCTAGATTATCTATCTTGGCATTTGATAAACTTGAAAACAATAAAAATTCATCTATATAAGCATAGACTTCATCTATATCCAAATAATAATCTACCAGATATTCCCTTAAAAAATCTTGTGGCAATTCTTTAAAATTATCAATAAAATTCCCTCCCGACTTACTCTCTTTGTAATTACGCCAAATAAATTCATTAAACATAAAAGCCCCAAAATACGTTAAAGTATAAGCATTATTAAAGCAAACAACACCGCCGACATTATCCCTGCCAATATATCATCAATCAATATCCCAAATCCACCAGAGACGTTTTTATCCACCCATTTGATGGGAAAAGGCTTAATAATATCAAAAAAGCGAAATAAAATAAATGGAATAATCAAAAGTAAAATTAAACTTGGGTGCCAATATGCCAATCCGCTTTTATCATCTGGTATACCTATCAACGACCAAACGCTTGGCAATAACGCAATCCACATTCCTACCCATTCATCAAAGACGATATGCGGGTCATCGTGAGTATTCATCAAATCTGATGTCTTACCACAAATATAACTACCAATCAGACAGCCAATAATGGTAATCGCCAAAAATCGCCAAAATCCCAATAAAAGCATGGGCAAGGCGATAATAAGCCCACCCACCGTCCCCCAAGTACCAGCAGCTTTTTTGGGCAGACCAGAACCTAAGCCAATCCCTAGCCAATATACGCATTTTTCAAAGGCGGTGGCGGTAGGCGGACAAGGCGGACAAGGGTTTGATTTACGAATGTCGGGTTTGTGGTTGGTAGCTTGGTTCATTGTGCAATCTTATTTATTGAGTTTTGATATGATAAAGCATTTCATCCATGTGAAATCCCACACCACTAATATCATCAATTTGGCTTAATTTTTGAAGGGGTGCTTTGGGTAAGGTATGCCATGTTGTTTTAAACTTTGGCACATCACTATCTCTGCTTTTATTCATGTTTTCTTGATGACGGAATTTATGCGTTAAAAAATTAACACTGTGCGTATATTCAATATAAGGACCACGATTGGATGATGAATCATAGCCAATCAGATAAAAGTCTTTATTATTAATGGCACGGTAATCAAAAATATATTGCCAACTGCCATAGCGTCCATGACCGTAATAAAAGATAAGTTTATTCCCTTCGGCTTCAATCTCCAATTCTGGGGCAAAATATACGCCACCGTCTTCATTTTCGGACGCAAATAATGCTTTATTTTCCAAAACTTTTTGGTAGCCTTGATTGGTTTTAAATAAAATAACAATCCCTCGCCGATTTCTATCCACCATAGTTCCATAGTATGTTTCCACCCATGCTGATTTTTTAGTGTCTTTGATGAGTAACACGCAGTCGTTTTTGCCATCTTTATTAAAATCAGCTTGGCAATGCCTTTGATTTAATTTAAATCCTTTGGGAATAAACTTTTGAAAAGTTTGATGATTGGCAAATGCTTGATTGCATAATCCACAAGATAGTAAAACCGCTAAAATAAATTTATTCATGATTAACGCCTTTTGATAGGCAAGCATTCATCAAAAATGCTCCCACCCTTTTACCAATAACCCCACTTCTTTTTTATTGTGTAAAAACACCAACCCTTTATCCGCCACAATTTGCCCAATGGAATAAATCGGCATATCAGGATTTTGCTGTTTAAATAAATCAAGTTTAGCAGAAGGTGTGGTAAAGCACAACTGATAATCATCGCCCCCATTGATTTGATGTTGCCATTTTTGGGCGTGGGGCAAGGCATCAAGCAGAGCATGGCTTGGTATGGCATCAAGGTCAATCACTGCCCCCACGCCACTTGCCGTCAAAATATGCCCCAAATCCTGCCCCAAGCCGTCCGAGATGTCAATCATGCTACTTGCAAAGCCGATGAGTCGCCCTCCAAGTGCCACCTGTGGGGCAGGGTATTGCATGGCTTGGCGTAAGTCGTGGGGCAGACTGTCTGGCGGTCGGTTGGCATGCCCGTCTCCGTTCAAATCGTCCAAAATCCCATGTAGGGCAAGGCTTGCAAGCCCCACCGTGCCACTCACACACACCACATCGCCCACGCATGCCCCTTGCCGTGTGATCGCCTGATTGGACGGAACAAAGCCCAAAGCCGTAACCGAAATCGTCAAAATAGGCGAGCCTGTGGTATCACCCCCAATCAGCTCCACACCAAAGGGCTTGCAAGCGTCCGCCAAACCGTGTGCAAATGCCTTGCAAAAATCATCGTTTGCCATCGCCTTTGGTAAGGACAATCCCACCAAAATGGCGTACGGTGTTGCCCCCATGCTGGCAAGGTCGGACAGATTAACCGCCACCGACTTGTAGGCAATGGCGTGTGGGTCGGTCTCAAACACAAAATGCCGTCCTGCCACGAGCGTATCCACACAGCTGACAAGCTGGCTATTTGGTGGAATGTGGCTTATCGCACAATCATCACCAATACCCAAAATGGTGCTTGGGTGGCGTGTGGTGGCATATTTAAAATGGGTGTAGATTAGGGAAAATTCGGACATGGTTATTTATTTGATGATTTTAAAAAAGGGCAGAATTATCCGCCCTTTTTATTATTCACTTTCTTTTTTGGCTTTTTTCTCAGCTTTATTGGCCCATATTCCAATTCTCGCACGTCTTTGGCATATCTATCCAAAATGGCATTGATAAATTTATGAGCATCGGTTGCCCCAAAATGAGTGTTTAATTGCATGGCTTCATCAAGCACCACTTTATAAGGGATATGCAAGCTGTGTTTTAGCTCGTACGCCCCAATCAACAAAATCGCCTTTTCAATGGTGTCTAACTTTTCAAAACTGCGGTCAAGATAACGAGAAATCTCCACAATCAGCTCGCCTGTTTTGTCAGGAATTTGACGCATGAGCTCGTGATAATAGCCCAAATGCACGGTGTGCATGGCGTTATCAGCTCGTGTGCGAGCGACAATGGTATATGGCTCATTACCGCCTAATAAATCACGGCTTTCATTGGCAAAACGATAATCCGTCATCAGCCATTCATAAAGACCTTGCACGGCAAAACGGCGAGCCTTGCGAATGGCGGTATAGCTGGTTTTATAGCCAGTTTCATTGATGTCAAATTGGTCATTTTGGGGGTTGGGTGTGGTCATATTTAGCCTTAAAATAATACTGCATTAAAATCATCTTTTAATGGGAAAATGGGAAATGAACATTGTTTATTTTTAATAAACCATCTTAGAGCAAATTGCAATTCGCCCCTACATTTTTAATTTAAAATAAGTTTAATAAAAAAACAATGCCAAATTTATTAGAGATTACAAAGCTTTTAACACGCTCACCATTTCAATGGCGGTCATGCCTGCTTCATAGCCTTTGTTACCTGCTTTGGTGCCAGCTCGTTCGATGGTTTGCTCAATGTTTTCGGTGGTCAAAATGCCATTAATTACAGGAATGTCGTGATGTAGAGCCACGTGCGACAGGCCTTTGGCAGACTCGCTTGCCACGATATCAAAATGCGGTGTCGCTCCACGGATAATCGCCCCAAGCACGACAATGGCGTCATAGTTGCCCGTTACCGCCATGCGTTTGGCGGTCAGGGGTAGCTCAAACGCCCCCGGCACACGCACTACCGTGATGTTCTCGCCAAGCACGCCATGACGTAGCAGAACATCCAACGCCCCTTCTACCAAACTTTCAACCAAAAAGCCATTAAACCGCCCCACGGCAATCCCAATACGCAGATTGGCATTGTCATGTAAGGCACCGTCAATGTGGGTTACGGCATTTTTTTGTTCGGTAAATGTGGTCATAAGGCTCTCATCATAAATAAAGGGTTGGTTGTCCATTATATCAAATTTACCTTTGCCAACAAAGTATTTTTTCTGTTATGATAAGACCTTTTTTAAAGATTGGGGGGTATTCATGGACAGCATGAGTGCGTGGATTTTGGCAATCATGGATAAGCTTGGACTGGCAGGGGTTACGCTGATGATGTTTTTAGAAAACGTCTTTCCGCCCATACCGAGCGAGCTTATCATGCCTATGGCGGGATTTTGGTCAGCCATGGGTAACATGAACATCATTGCCGTCATCATCGCAGGGACAGCAGGGTCGGTGCTTGGAGCATTGCCACTGTACTATCTGGGGACGGTGTTTGATGAGAAACGCCTGTACGCTCTGACCGAAAAATACGGCAAATACCTACTCATCAAGCCGTCCGACATCACCAATGCGACCCTTTGGTTTAACAAACACGGAAAGGCGGTGGTATTTTTTGGGCGAATGATACCTGCCATTCGCTCGCTCATCTCCATCCCTGCGGGTATGAACCGCATGCCGATATTGCCATTTTTGGTGCTGACGACATTAGGCTCTGCCATTTGGACGACCCTGTTGGCGTATGCCGGCTATGTACTTGGGGCGAACTATGAACAAGTGGCGGAGTTCATCGCCCCCATTAGTAAAGGCGTGGCGGTCGTGGTGGGGCTTGTCTTGGTGGTCGTGGCATTTTTGCGGATTAGAAGTGTTTTTTTGATAAAAATTGACAAAAAATAAAACACCGCCAATCGCTTGACGGTGTCTTTTTAATCAAATCAGATTAGGCAAGTTGTGCCACGCTGATTTTGTCTGATTTTTCGGTGTACTCACTCATTTGGTCAAAGTTTAGGTAGTTGTACACTTCGGCCTCCATAGATTCAAGTTTACCTGCGTATGCCATGTACTCTTCAACGGTTGGTAGTTTACCAAGTACAGATGCTACTGATGCAAGCTCGGCAGAAGCTAGGTACACGTTCGCTCCTTGACCTAAGCGGTTCGGGAAGTTACGAGTAGAGGTGGATACTGCCGTTGAGTTTGGTGCGATACGAGCTTGGTTGCCCATGCACAGCGAGCAACCTGGCATCTCGGTACGTGCACCTGCTTGGGCATAGGTATTGTAATAACCTTCGTCCATAAGCTGACGTTCGTCCATTTTGGTCGGTGGTGCAATCCATAGACGAGTGGTCAAGCTACCTGCTGGCACTTCGGCAAGCAATTTACCTGCGGCACGGAAATGCCCGATGTTGGTCATGCATGAACCGATAAACACTTCGTCAATCTTGTCGCCAGCCACTTCTGATAGCAACTTAGCATCATCAGGGTCGTTTGGACAGCATAGGATTGGCTCTTTGATGTCAGCAAGGTCAATCTCATATACTTTGGTGTATTCGGCATCGGCATCGGCTTTTAGCAGACTTGGGTTGTCTAGCCATTTTTGCATATTTTCAGCACGGCGAGCAAGCGTACGAGCATCACCATAGCCCTCGGCAATCATCCATTTTAGCATGACGATGTTAGAACGCAGGTATTCGGCAACTTTTTCTTCTGAAACGGTAATCGCACAACCTGCTGCCGAGCGTTCGGCAGACGCATCAGAGAGTTCAAACGCTTGCTCAACGGTCAAGTCATTTTCCATTTCGGTCAAGTCAATCTCCAAGATACGACCAGAGAAGATATTTTTCTTACCCTTTTTCTCAACAGTCAAGTCGCCTGCTTGAATGGCATAGTAAGGAATGGCGTGTACCAAATCACGCAAAGTGATACCAGGTTGCATTTTGCCTTTGAACTTCACAAGCACCGACTCAGGCATATCCAGTGGCATCACACCAGTTGCAGCAGCGAACGCCACAAGACCCGAACCTGCTGGGAATGAGATACCAATCGGGAAACGGGTGTGCGAGTCGCCACCAGTACCTACGGTATCAGGCAGTAGCATACGGTTTAGCCATGAGTGAATCACACCATCCCCTGGGCGTAGAGATACACCACCACGGTTCATGATAAAGTCAGGCAAGGTGTGGTGTGTAACAACGTCAATCGGCTTAGGGTATGCAGCAGTATGACAGAACGACTGCATCACAAGATCAGATGAGAAGCCTAAGCACGCCAAGTCTTTTAGTTCATCACGAGTCATCGGACCTGTGGTGTCCTGACTGCCCACGGTGGTCATCTTAGGTTCGCAGTAGGTACCAGGGCGAATGCCTTGACCTTCTGGCAGACCACACGCACGACCGACCATTTTTTGAGCTAGCGTGAAGCCCTTGCCTGTGTCGGCAGGTTGCTCTGGGGTGCGGAACAAGGTAGATGGTTCAAGACCCAATGCTTCACGAGCCTTACCTGTCAAGTTACGACCGATGATAAGGTTGATACGACCGCCAGCACGCACTTCGTCTAGTAGCGCAGGGGTTTTTAGTTTGGATTCGGCAATTTGATTGCCGTCTTTGAATGCAGTAACAGTTGCGGTGGCGTGGTCGATTTTTAGGGTAACTTCATCACCCATATTCATGTCGGCAACGTCAATCTCAACAGGCAACGCCCCAGCGTCTTCCATGGTGTTAAAGAAAATCGGTGCGATTTTACCGCCTAGGCACACACCGCCATCACGCTTGTTTGGAATGTGTGGAATGTCATCACCAAAGAACCATAGCACAGAGTTGGTCGCTGATTTACGGCTAGAACCTGTACCCACAACGTCGCCCACATAGGCAACAGGATTGCCCTTAGCAATCAATTCTTTGATTTGGCTTAGAGGGCCAACTTCCCCATTTTTTTCTGGGCGAATGCCATCACGCTCATTTTTTAGCATGGCGTTGGCGTGTAGTGGAATGTCAGGACGGCTCCACGCATCTTGGGCAGGCGATAGGTCGTCTGTGTTAGTCTCGCCTGTTACCTTAAATACAGTAATGGTCATCTCGGTGGGGACTTCTGGGCGATTTGTAAACCACTCCGCTTCCGCCCAAGACTGCAGTACCGCTTTGGCGTTGGCATTACCTGCTTTGGCTTTTTCTTCTACGTCATGGAACGCATCAAAGACCAACAATGTCTTTTTCAAGGCTTCGGCAGCCAATCCACCAAGCTCGGCATTATCAAGCAGTTCAACGAGTGGAGCCACGTTATAACCACCAAGCATCGTGCCTAGTAGATATACCGCACGCTCTTTGCTAACTAGTGGGGAGGTTGCTTCGCCTTTGACAACGGCATTTAAAAAGGCAGCTTTGACATAGGCAGCTTGGTCAACCCCTGCTGGCACACGGTTTTCAAGTAAGTCCACCAAGTAGTCTTCTTCGCCTGCTGGTGGGTTTTTTAAAAGTTCTACCAAATCGGCAGTTTGGGCATCGGTCAATGGCTGTGGGGGTACGCCTAAGGCTTCACGCTCGGCGACGTGGGCTCTGTATTCGGTTAGCATTTGCGACATAGCAATTCTCCATGATAGTAGGTCATAAGTGCTTGACAATGATTTTCATTATTACAATAATTATCAAGTGCCTAGACGTTGATTTTAAAGGCAATCTTGCCCAAATTTACTCTTTGTATGATAACCGAAAAATGACATATTTTCAAAAAAATATTTGCCATAGCCAACATTTTTTAAAAAAATACCACCCATTTGTCAAGGTCTGGCATTGGGTGTGATTTTGGCTTAGGCGACACGTGGAGCATTGGGCTATTGGCGTATTTTGATGTTTCTAAACGTCAGATTCACCCGACTGCCCTGCACTCGCTTTTGCTTGGGTATGCTGTGTTGCCAATGGTGCTGAATCTGCCCTGCCATGACAAGCAGACTGCCATGATATAAAGGCAATTCTAATTTTACCGCATGATTGTCTTTAAGCCTTAATAAAAATCGTCTGGTCTGCCCAAAACTTACCGACGCTATCAAAGGATTTGCCCCAAGCTCTGATTCATCATCGGCATGCCAGCTAATATAATCATCGCTCGTGCGATAATGATTTAATAGCGCGCTATTAAATCGCCTTTTACAAACATTAAATAACGCCTGATTGATGGTAAGTAGCTCATCCGTCCAAGTATTTGACATAAGGCTAATACCCGAATACGCATAAGGACAATCCTTATCGCCATACCATGCCGACAGGCGGGGAACTGGGTGCGTTTTACCATACATATAAATGGTGTCTTGTTGCCAGTTGATATTGCCATCCGCCAATAAATAAGCCAAATAATCATCACAGAATTTTTTATCAAAGTAACATGGCGAATAATACAATCTACCAAATGGCACCACAATAACCACACCTTTGCTGTCATCGTGCAGATAAGCGGTAAAGTCGGTATTCATAAATTGACCGTTTTTTATTAATTGGTCTATGGGTAATTGATTTGGCGATTGATTGTTAAAAATATCATTAAATAAATCCATGAACTTACCTTTTTTATTTTACTTTTAAATAATTAAATTAGGATGTGTTAACCTTTATAATATGATTTACGATTTGACTTACAATTTGCAAGTATTTTAAAATACCATAATTTGACAAATGCTTATTTTATTTTTAAAAACAGCTTTAACCCACCCAAACTTTTACACCCATTTTAACAAATCAATCCGTCATTGCCAATCCACGCCCATGCCACGCTCAAACCATCTTTAAAAATGGCAAAACCCTATCAACGACAAGGGTTTATGGCGACAATCGCACCCACACGCCTTGATTTTTGTCATCGCTTTTTACCTTGAAATAAGGTAAAATATCCCAATTTATTCTCATATTTTTATAAAAATAGGCAAGCCATGACCGTCCAAACTTATACCCCAAGCCCCAAGCCCGCCCCCAAAAAAGCCGTCCAAGGCGAAAAACTGCGTGGCTATGACAAAGTCGCTCGCATTCCCATTAAGGTCATCCCCACCGTTGAAGCCCCCAAAAAGCCCGACTGGATTCGTGTCAAATTATCCAGCCCTGCCGAAGTGGAGCGTATCAAAGGCACACTGCGTAAGCAAAAACTCTACACCGTTTGCGAAGAAGCCGCTTGCCCCAACCTACCCCAATGCTTTGGAGACGGCACGGCGACCTTTATGATTATGGGCGACATTTGTACACGCCGTTGTCCGTTTTGTGAAGTGGCACACGGTCGCCCCAATCCCCTTGATGTGGACGAGCCACGCCACACCGCTGAGACCATTTTGGGGCTTGGGCTAAAATATGCCGTCATCACAAGTGTGGACAGAGACGACCTAAAAGACGGCGGTGCGGGGCATTTTGTGGAAGTTATCCAAGAATCCAAAGCCCTAAGCCCCAACTGCTTGATTGAAATTCTCGTGCCTGATTTCCGTGGACGTGAAAAAATCGCCATTGATCTACTTGCCGAAACCGCCCCCGATGTCTTTAACCACAACATTGAAACCGTGCCACGCCTATACAAGGCATTTCGCCCCGGCTCGGACTATCAGCACTCCCTAAACCTGCTAAAAGAATACAAGGCACGCCGTCCTGATGTTGCCACCAAATGTGGATTTATGGTGGGGCTTGGCGAGACCGAAGAAGAGGTTTATGCCCTACTTGACGACCTAAAAGCTCATGACGTGGACATCATCACGATCGGGCAATACCTAGCCCCAAGCAAAAACCACGCCCCTGTAGACAGATACGTCCACCCCGATGAGTTCGCTCGCTATACCGAATACGGCAAAAAGTTGGGCTTTTTTAACATCTGGGCAAATCCCATGGTGCGTTCAAGCTACTTTGCCGACCGCCAATACTATGGCGAAGACTGCCCACCGCCTGTGCGTTCGGCGAAGGCTTTGGCAGAAGAGAAATTGGCAAAGGCGGAGAAGGGTGAGAAGGTTGGGTGTTTTTAAATTACCAATCTAAATTTATTAAAAAAAATGGGCGTAAATTTTTAAATAGCATTTACGCCCATTAAATATAGAATGACAAAATTCATAATTCACACATAAATCCATTTGGATTGAAGTGATATTTATGACTATCAAAAAAATTATTACTCTCTTTACAATTTGCGTATTGTTTACACAATCCGCCCACGCCTTATCTGCACAAGTATGTTATGAACCTAGGCACACCTATCATATTCGCGTTCAAGATGCCCCAACAATAACAGTAATGGTAGCAGAAGAAATGGAGAGACTTACCATGAGGTATAGCAGTGTATTTTATGATCAAAGAACAAGTACTTTGATCATAAAAACCCTACCAACCTACTACCCTGATATCTTGGCATTTATCCAAAAACATGAGCCTAATGCCAAAGACTCTTTATCTATCAACAATGAGCAAAAGAAAACCGATTCTGATGGTCAAGAATATGAAAGCTCAAAATAAATAGCTGTTATATTTAGTCCAAATATTTGGATTTGAGGGGTTGTTTGTAACCATTTTACCCCATACTTATTTTGGTAATATTAGCATGAATAATGTGATCAACCTAGAACAATCCAAGCAAATTTTGGTAGCAAAAATTTGATTTAGACGGAAAATTTATTGTAGTGGCTTAGGAAAGTTAAAATATTGTAATATTTAGCACACTATCGGATTGTCAGGTGCGTATTACGCATCATTTTTGTTCTATATTTCAAACAATGGTATTTTCTAAAAAATTTATTGGTGCTTTTATCGTCAGTGCGTTATTGGTACAATCTGCTTACGCCTTATCCATTGTACCGTATAACCCATCTTGTCGATTTGGTATGATGTATATTCCTATTAGCGATAAAACTTCCATTGAACTGATGCAAATACTACAAAATGAATTTGATAAAGACACCAACGAATGTGGCAGTAGTAGCAACTGTATC
>NZ_MXAP01000189.1 GCF_002027555.1 Moraxella equi | reverse complement strand
GGTGCGTTTTGTCATGTTATCGTCTTTTAAATTGGATTTAATGGATAATTAAAGAGCATTTATTCGGTGGTTAAAAAATGCAGGTTTAGCGTGCATTTATCGTCATCTTCTTCATCTTCGGGCTTATATTGCTTGATAAAATTGATGTTGGTAATATTTGGTCTGGCAAAGATGACTTGATATTTCTTACCTTTGGGGTGGGTTAGGGTCATCGTAAGCTCTGGTATGTCCGCCCATGCTTGCAAAGTCGCCAAATCCGCCCTTGATGTGCGGGTGTGCGTGCCGTCTAGGGTAATCGGTCTACCTGCTTTTTTAGTGCCTTGCTGTATGTCCACCGCCCCCGTGAGTGTATAGACAGGGTCGGACTGAGCAAGGGCTTGCCAGTCAAACTCATCTACCCAAATAAATTGGGCGTGCAGGTCTAGGGTGTTGGTTTTATTGCTTAATTGCCACATAGATTGTCCTTTTTTATCATTATGCCAAAGGTAAGACAAAAACATCAGAGGAACGAGTTCAGGGGAGTTAATAGGCTTGTCGCTTGGACGCGTCCATCAGCTCTTTGGCAAATTCTTGCTTTGCCTCAATTTTGGCTTGCTCTCTAACCGCTTCGAGGCGTGCATTCCAGCTATTTGCCACATCGGTGGCACTGATGGCGGTGGCATTGGTCGCAGGGGCTGTGCTGTTGGCTTGCCATGTTGTCATGGCTTGCTCGCTCATCTTTTGGGTGCTTTGGCGATTTTGCTCATCATTGATTTGCTTTTGCAAAGATAGGGCTTT
>NZ_MXAP01000188.1 GCF_002027555.1 Moraxella equi | reverse complement strand
CCGACTCCACAACCCGAGCCTACTCCGGAACCGACCCCTGAGCCAGCCCCAACCCCTGTTGACTATGTCAAGCCTTTGGCTTCAGCGCAGCTGACCAAGCCTACTTATGAGCGTCAGGTAAAACCAGAATTGGTTAGAGCACAGCCAAGACCTGCTACAGGCACCATCACGGGTTATAATAATATGGATACCGTGGATGTGGTGACTAAAGATCCTCAATATAAAAACAACATTGGTTTTGAGGTTAGAAGAGGTGCTTATGGTTATGAAACGGATTGGGATAAACCCATTCCAAGACTTGGTATTACTGATGCATTTTACGGGATGAAAGAAGAAGAGCATGCCCAAATGCTTAGCCAGTTAAAAACAAAAATAGACACGACCAATATTAAAGTGGGCGTTATTGATTCTGGACTGGATAAGAGAAACCCTGCTTTGGTGGGGGCAAATGTTCATGATACTGTTGTGCAATGTCGATTTGGACCAGGCAGTTCTCAATATGAAGAGGGTTGTGGTGATGGTAGTACAGGAAGTGGTATTGAAGAAGTTAACATATCTTCACCGACCTACAGAGCTGGTACAGACCATGGCTCTCAAATGGCAAGTGTTATTGCAGGTAATAATGGGTATAGCAATGCAAAAATTTATGGCTCAAAAAGTTTAGAGAACTCCAATGGGGGTAATCTTATCTTGATGGCTTATAAGTTAAACAAAGATCATGGCGTGAAGATTTTTAATAATTCATGGGGGATGACCTATGACCAATATACTCGCACAAGATGGCTTGAAGATATTGTAAAAAATCCTAGTGTCGGTGTAGAGTACGACCCTGTGACTGGCAGAAGTAATTTTGCCGATTTGGGAGCATTGCACGATTTGATTATCAACAAAGATGCGTTGCTTTTAAAGGCAACGGGTAATTTTTATAAAGACGATGCCCACCCTGATATTAACTTTGCACCAAAAATCAATGAAAAATTCAAAGATGGCTTTATTACGGTATCCTCTCCTCGTGAAGATTATGTGAATGCCAATCTTTGTGGTGGCACAGCAGAGTGGTGTATTGCAGCACCTTCTACCTCGACCTATTTTAAGAATAATGGGGAGAGAATGTCAGACCAAGGTACTTCACCGGCAACAGCTCGTGTGACAGGAACGGCGGTATTGGTCAAGGGTGCCTATCCTTGGATGAAAAATAAAAATTTAGTGCAGACCATCTTAGGTACCGCTCGAGATTTTAAAGAATTAGAACAGCAACACCCAGATGCATTTTACCATCGCAAACGCGTGAGCGTGGTGCCGGACTACTATCGCAAGACGGGAATGCCGGCTTATGAAGCCTATGACCAACAAGGTAACTTCTTAGGATATGATATTATTGTCAAAGAGGGGTTTAATCAACGTAGAATCATCAAAAACCACAACGG
>NZ_MXAP01000187.1 GCF_002027555.1 Moraxella equi | reverse complement strand
GTAGAGTTTTTGTTCTATTACTTTATTGTCGTTATGATGCTTGTTGCTACCTTGTTTAATAATGACCTTAAACTCCGTGATGTCTGTTGCCCACTTCTGGTTAGGCTTTGTGGCTTGAAAGTCTCTTTGTAGGACATTCTCTTTAATTTTATCTTGGTGTTCACCTTGATAGGATGAATAGGGTTTATGTCTTTGTTGTCTGATGTTGGCTTTTAAGCCCATCTGTTGCATTAAGCGTTGTCCCTTTTTGTGGTTGATGAGTATGTCTTGACCACCAAGTTGGTTGTTAAGTTCTAATGTAATCCTACGATAACCGTATCTGCCTTTGTGGGTGTGGTAGATGTGTTTGATTTGTTCTTTTAGGTCAAGGTCTTTGTCAGGTTCTTTGGCTTTGTTAAGGTGGTAATAAAAGGTTGCTCGTGGCACACCAAGATAAGCCAATAAGTTAACCAATGGGTAGCTGTGCCTTAGTTCGTCAATGACCATTACTTTATGAATAATGGTTTGTTTGGTTGTTGACGCTCTAAGGCATCTAACTTTTTTAGGATATCAAGCTCCATACGCAACCCTTGTAGTTCAGTAATGAGTTCCTCTTGGGTTTTGTCTTTGTCAGCTTTGTTTTGCCAGTTGGATTTAGCTTTGCTTGTTGATTTGTTTTTGCTTGTTTTGCTTTTATTGGTGCTGTGCTTGTTTGACATTGCTTTTCTGCCTTTGGGTTTGGGTTCTAAGCCCATTATACCAAAGGTTTGATAAGACTTTAACCAATTGGACAGTAAAGAAGGTTGTGGTAGGTTAAGTTCTATGGCAAGTTTGGTTAAGGATTTGCCATTTTGAAGTTGTTTGATTGCGTTTAGTTTGAAGGCGGTGTCATAGATGGCTTTGGTGTTTCGTATTTTAATACCATCAATGCCGTGTGTTTGGTAGAGTTTAACCCATAGCTCTACGGTTTTGTGGTCTAAGTTAAAGTATTTGGCGGTTTGTTTGTAGCTGTGTCTGTTTAGATAATATGCTATGACAGACAGTTTAAAGTCGGTTGTGTATTTTGCCATAAAAAGCACCCCAAAGGTTAGAGTGT
>NZ_MXAP01000186.1 GCF_002027555.1 Moraxella equi | reverse complement strand
CCCCTTGACCCCTCCCGCCCCCCATGCTAAAATCCAATCACTCCTAAATCATTCTCATTAACCCTACCTAACCATTCAATCATTCAATAAGGACATTCCATGAACCATCGTGCTCATCTACACTCTGTTTATCTGCCCAAAAGTGTATCTGGCACTCCTTATCTATGGTTCGACAGCTTACAAGGGGTAGAGAGCATCAACGGACTGTTTGAATACAAACTCATCGTCAAAGCCAAAGACGAACATGGCAACCCTGCCCATGGTATAGAGGGACTAGAAGGTTATGTCAGTCATGAAGCTTATCATGGCAGTATCATCCACCCCAAAGAGGCTACCCCCCACCAAGACACCATCTCCTACCAAAGCGTCGCCTCTCACTTAGACCTAACCGCCCTCATCGGCACGCCCTTAGGCATATCCCTTGACTTAAATGACAAACACCCCATCGATGATAGAACCATCACAGGACAAGTCACAAGACATGGCATCATCACCGGCTGTGCCAAACTCACCACCCATCACAGGCATGCCGTCTATGAATTCACCTTATCTCCATGGACTTACCTACTCACCAAAACAAATAACTACCACATCCACCAACACAAATCCATCCCACAAATCATCGAAGAGGTGTTATCCTGCTACCCTTATCCTTGGCAGTTTGAACTCACCCATGACTATCCTGAACAAGACTACCAAACCCAATATGACGAATCAGACTACGCATTCATCACTCGCCTCATGAGTGAGCATGGCATCAGCTTTTACTTTGAACACACCAAAGACAATCACACCCTAATCATCACCGACCATGTCAGTCACCTAAAAAGACACGCCAATCCCTTTTATGACACCCTAACACTCAACCTGCCCAATCAGCGTATGCCAGAGTATGCTGAATACCTAGAACACTTTACCCCCAAAAGCATACTGACCTGTGCCCAAAGTCTCTTATCTGATTATCAGTTTAAAACCCCTAATGAACCCCTAATGGCTCATGATACCATCGAAGGGGTGCAAACTGACACACACAAACCACATCAGGCACTCATCCATCACCTACAACGATATGAATGGCATCAAGGCAGACGAGCAGGCAATGATGAGCTAGCCACAAAAAACGAACAGCTCACCGCCTCTTATCGGCATCAAAGCCTAAGTGCCACCGCACATGGCAGACTAAAGGGCATACAGGTTGCCCATTTATTTACCCTAACAGGTCACCCCAGTCAAAGCATGAATACCGACTGGGTTGTCTACGCCTTACAGATGAGCATCAAACCCATCGATGAAGACAACAACACCCATCAGTACTACACCGCTGATACAAGCTTCACCGCATACCCTGCCACACATCCGCTTGTGCCCACAACCCCCTGCCCAAGACCCATTGCCCGTACCCAAACCGCCACTGTCATCGCCCCAGAAGGTGAAGAGATACACACCGACCAATACGGTCGCATCAAAGTTAAGTTCCACTGGGACAAGCCCACACTCACCCAAAGACACCTTGTAGACAATCGCACCGGTGATGACAAAGATGACCTAAGTCAGATAAACACCTGCTATCTTCGTGTCGCCAGTACCTGGGCAGGAGATCACTATGGGCACATTGCACTACCCAGAGCAGGCCAAGAGGTCATCATTGACTTCTTTGGAGGTAATCCTGACATGCCCTATGTGGCAGGCTCTTTGACCAATCCAAACAACATGCCTCTATACACCCTCCCTCATGAAAAAGTCCTCTCTGGCATCCGCTCCAAAGAGTATGGGGGAGACAAATCCAACCAACTCATCATGGATGACACTAAAGACAAACTCCAAACCCACCTAAAATCCGACCACCTACACACCGAGATTAACCTAGGACACATCAGACGTCTTACCACCCCCCAAGGACGAGGTGAATACCGAGGCGAGGGCTTTGAGGTAAGAACTGATGGACATGGGGTGATAAGAGCAGATAAAGGCATGGTGATTACCACGCATGGGAGGC
>NZ_MXAP01000185.1 GCF_002027555.1 Moraxella equi | reverse complement strand
TAAGTTCGGTTGGTATAGTATTAATGACAATCGCACCCTAAGACTTTACACATAAAAGCGTCATAAATATTCAACACACCCAAAAGTCATGGTAAAATAAAGCCTATTTTGACTCTATTTATCACCATGGCTAAAAAAAACAAAACCCCAAAACCCCGTCCATCACAGACACACAGCGAAGATGAGCCCATACAGGTAGACCCTGATGAGCTACCTGTCATCGCCAAACCCTTGGTGCGAGTGATGGCACTGTTGTATGACGGCATGCTGATATTGGCAATGTTGTTTTTGGTGGGGACGATTGGGGCGGTGATCGGTACGCTGTTGTTTATGGAAGTAGGAACAGACTCGGCACATGCCCAAAGACTGCCAACTTGGTATCAAAATGGGGTCATGACACCGCTGTTTGTACTGACCTTGATAGGTTTTTATGGATTGTTTTGGCGAAAATCAGGGCAGACGCTCGGTATGCAGACATGGCGATTAAAGACGGTGGATAACGCAGGACATCTGCTGACGTGGGCACAAAGCACACGCCGTATCATCAGTGCCTGTCTACTACCCATACTCTGTGCGACCATCGGTGGGGTGCTACATGGCTCACGACTGGCGGTGCTGATGAGTGCCATGCTTGGGTTTTTGTTTAATTATCTGTTTTGTGCATTCAATACTCGGGGGCTTGCGGTGCATGACATGCTGTCTAACACCATTACCCTAAAAGTCCCCAAAATCCAGCATGAAAGCCTGTGGCAGGCATGGCGTAAAAAACAAGAAGTCCCCCAATAAACAAGAAACCTAAAAAATCGCCCAGTCTGTGTGGATTGGGCGATTTTATATAAGGGCTTTTGAGTTTTTTAAAGTTTGCCATATTGTTACTTTGATATCCAAATAAAAAACCTATTTACCAAAAATGGGTAAATAGGTTGGAGAAACAAAAACAATGGATGATAAAATCATCAATCAGCGCGGGTTTACAACCACGTTTTGGTCGGTATTAATGATAATCTCAGAAGGTCTGTCCACAGTGATACGCACTTCGTTAGGGTTTACTTGGTGGGCGTTGCGGTAGTTGTCATAAACTTCGGTACAGCCGACACAGCGAGAAAACGCATTCCAAGGCTTCTCAACCAAGGTTTGGTAAGAGCTGTCCACACTGTCTGACGCCATAGAAAATGGCAAGCCAACCACGTGCAGTGCTGTGCCTGCAACCGCACCCACCAATTGTAGGGGTTTGGCAACGGTAATATCAAGTACCGCAGAGCCGTAAGTAGGACCAAAATCTTCATCCTCAATCTCAATGGCGGCATGAGCGGTGGTACTAATAAGAGCGGTGGCAGTCAGTGCCAATAGTGTGTGTTTGATTTTCATGAGAGTGTCCTAATGGGGGCGATTTGCCCAAGATAGATTTATGCTAATATTAAAACAAGTTCCGCCCATATTATCAAGTTTATTTTGCCAGAAAGTGGGTGGACGGTAAAATTTTCCGACAAGGGGTAAACAAATCAGTAACATTTGGCGACGTCTGATGATTACCAACAGTTACCCCACTCTCAACTTAAAATCATCTCAAACCTAAGCGGTGGATTGCCAAGTTGTTTGTTGATTTGCACACAAAGACTGTGAGCTAAGAGTTTTCTAATAAAACGGTTGGACAGATGCCACAAGTCTCTTGCTTTGGTGGTTT
>NZ_MXAP01000184.1 GCF_002027555.1 Moraxella equi | reverse complement strand
ATTTAGTTGCCTTAGTACTTGTTGTCTAAAATCATCTGAGTATGCCATAGGGGTATTGTAGCATATTTTGGGTTCGGTTGGTATAAATGGTCTTTAACCGCCGATTTAACTGCCTTTCATAGTCTTTTAAAATCTCTTTATCCGCCCCTTTGTCGCCTGTTAGCGTAGGGGCAAGCCAGCCCTTTGACACCAAAAAAGGCTTTAACGATTTTTTAAACTCATTAAAACTTGTACCATTGTCAATCGCAGACTTTACTGCCTTATGCACTTCTGCCAGCATATCTTTATCAGCAAGCCCTGCAACGGTAAAGGCTAAGGCGTGTTGGTATGCCTTAAACTCAGCAAATTCAGCCGAAGTGATGAGCGATTTTTGGGCAAAGTGTTTTTCAGCTTCACGATTGGGTAATCGCTCAAAACTTGTGCTAACGCCTTTTTTATCCGTCATTTTCTACCCCCGACAAGCCTTTTAAAAATTCACTCATTCCTTGTTTGGTAAGCTCTGCCACAAATTCATCATTATCAAAACTTAATACCGCAAGTTTCTTTTCAAAATCGGCAAAGTCGGTGCTGTCATCAAGGAGCGATTGGATAATATCACCCTTTGCATTGGCGATTTTGCGTTGTTTTTCGGTTAATGGCTCATCATCGTGGCTGTGATTGTGGTCGTCTTTGGGGCGATGTCCTGCCTTACCGCTATCAGATAATAGCAATGATAATGGTAACTCTTGCCCCTGTTTTGGCGTGTGGGGTGCAGGCTCAATGATTGTAAAATGGTGCTCCTCATAACCTAGAATGTCTTTGTAATAATCTTTGGTTAGGGCAAACCTGCCCGTATCAAGATACAGTTTGTCCCGCTCCGCCCGTGTCTTATCTACCGCCTTTTCATTTTTCCATTCAAACCATACTTGTCCACCACTGACAAGCGGTGTGCCAAAATGGGCATTGACGGCAAGCATTGCGTTAATGGCGTGCTGGATTGCTTCTTTGGCAAGTTCTAGGTATGAGCCAATGCGGTCAATCCTTGCCTTGTCGTCTGTTTCGTTGGCACTACGACTGCCGTGTGTTTGGTCAGAAGTTTTAACCCTTCCAAGCAGTAATTTTTGAATACGGCGGTTGGACATTTGCTCCGCCATCTCAAAGGCTTGTCCGTTATTTTGTAATTGGTGGATTTGGATTTCGCTGTCTTTGTCAATCGTGGTCGCTCCACCTGATACAAAGCGGTACAAGGCACTGACAAATTTATTATTAAAATCAAACTCGGATTGCTTGCCCACGATATAAGGCTGAGCATAGCGGACAATAAATTGCCCCAAATACGCCCAAGACTTATTGCGTAACAAGACAGACGGATAAGCCTTAATCACGGTCATCTGCCCCATTGGGCGAGCGGGGGTGGCACGGTGGGTCAAGACCAAATTTTTCACTTCGGTGTTAATGGCAGTCTCAATACCCAAATGATTAAAAATAATCCGCCCGTCCCGCAAAAATCGGTAATTGTCAAGGTCATCAACACGGTTTAAGACTTTGTCAATCACCAGTCGCCCCTTGTCGTCTTGTTTATAGACATATTCGGCGATGGCGTGTCCGTTAAACTTTGCCAAAACTGCCAATTCAGCAAAAGTTTTGATGTGCGGTGTGATGATTTTAATCAGTTCGTTTTGGGTGTTTTCATCAAGTTCATCACCCCACACAATGAATGGCATCGCTTTAATGGCACTTTCAATGTCATCACGACAACCTTCTACTTCATCATCATTTAAGATGATGTTAAGAATTTCGGTGCGAGATTTGCCCGTCTCGGCAATCAAGCGGTTTAGATTGTCGTCATAGGTTTCATTGTCAAAAGCGTGAATGGCGGTGTCAAGGGGGGTCATTAAGGATTTTTTGTCCAGCTTTGACTCTTTTTGGACTTCGGTGGTTTTGGATTTTTTAAAGAAATTAAACATTGTTTTATCCTTTACGCTTTGGGTTTTAAAGCGTAAAGGATAAAGGGCAAACCCTTGTTGATAAAGCACGCCCGCCCCTTTATCTAAATAAATAGGGTTTAGGGTTAAATATTGCCCTTGCCCATCGGTTGGCTCATAGCCGATAAGAGCTTTGGCAATAGCGGTCAAAGTTGCCCCAACATCGCCAACCCCTGTTTTGTTGTAATATTGTTTGGCAAGAATCACGCTAAATGTGATGTCCATTGCTTGATTTTTGCCTTTGCTTGCTTCGCTTGCAGGGGCAAAGCTGTCCAAGACAACATACACACAGCCATCAATGCGGTTGGTGTTGGTTTTGGCTTCGTTTAGGTCGGATAAGTCATTGGCGGTAAAGACTTTTTTAATCTCATTGACGGTGTTTAAGCGTTCAATGACGGCTGGCAAAAAGGCTAGAAAGTCGGTATGGAGTGGATTTGTCATCATCAGCTCGCTAAATAATCGTTAATCATTGTATAAATGTCTTGTTTGTCTTCATTGGACAGCCCCAAAAAGGGGCGGGCGGGCATCTCTTCGCCATTTCTCTTTTTCGCCCCAAATTGATGATAGACGCCGTAGTGTTCAGAAGTGCCAATGGTTACGCTGTCTTTATCGGCATAATAGGTAATAGACCGCATTAAATCACCACTTTCTACCAAGATGCCACCATTATTGCCACTAGCGTTAGTTTTTCTTACTATCGTGTTGGGCAGTAAATTTGCCCAATAGTCGCCATTTGGCGATTGCTTGGTAATAAAGCGTTCGGTGGTGCTACTTTCAATCACCCCACCAATGGCTTGCATTAGGGGCGTTAAATCGCCATTTAACTTTTGGTACAGTTTGGCAATTTGACTGTGTGCAATGCCAAGTTCATCAAGCCCTGTTATCGTAATACTGGTCATAACACCTCCTTATCGCCACATACTTGGCACTTCGTTGGGCATAACGACAATGCCAGTTTTGGTGTGGTTGTCTGCGTTGCCATCGTCTTTTTTGCCTGTTAGCATTGCTGGGTCGTCTTTGACTTCGTTTAACCACTTGATTGCGTAGTCATAGCGGTCTTGGACAATCTTGGTTACGCCATTTTCATACAGATAATAACGGGCAATATCGCACGCCTTTAATATCAAGCCATCAGGCGTGGGCATTACCACACCATCCACACGATACCCCAAAACACCTCCATCATCACGAAACACCAACCCCGTGCTATTTAACTTACTTTCCACTTCACCAAGTGCATCTTTAATGGCTTGATTAACCACCACTTCATCAATGACCTGTGACCGTTTGTGGTCGGAAATATTGATAATCTCTTCTTCGCCAAATCTGTCTATTAAATCTTGCAACACAATCATTTAAAGCCCCTTTAAACCTTATTTAAATGTTATTGATAATAGCCAAAACCACTACCAAAACTCATACTCCCAAACTGGCTAGGTTCGGGAATGTCAATCGGTTGGGCGGTCGCTTGGCGTTTAAAGCCTGTTGCCAGCTTATACACCATCTCCACAGCGTCCGCCCCATCATCGTGGTCAGCTTTGGGGAAATGGCGAAACTGGTCTATCAGCGTGCTTTGGGAAGTATGTAGCAGTAATAGCCCATTTGCCATATAAGGTTGCAGGGTTTCAATTCTAAGCAGTTTATCCGAAGTGGGTTTGACAGGCATTGCAGGGACAGGCACACCACTCTCCGCACTTCTACGCACAAGCTCGGTTCTAAAAAACTCTTGAAACTGTACCGCTTCCACCGCCCATTTGACGCACCCATATTGCCTTTGATAATGGATAACATCACTGATGATACGGTCGGGCAGGCGTTTTTTAATGTCCGCCACCACGACATACACCTTACCCGTGGCTCGTTCTAGTCCCGCCACGACAATCGCAGACGGGTCTCGGCTTGCCCCTGCCTTGCCGAGTGACGGGTCTACCGCCCCAAAATAAATCAGATTATCAGGCAATTCATGCCAGTAGCTTATCGCTTTGGCAAAAGGTGCGTCATCGCCCGCCGTTGGGTCATTTTGATATTCTGAGTCAAAGGCTTTGCGGTTATTGGCACGGATTGTCATCATCGTCAAGATTGGACGAGCTGACCACGACACTACCGCCCCTTTATCCATTTGCTTTTTGTGCATTTGATAAAACGCCATGGCTTCATCTAACTGTTTGGCAAGATATAAAGCCTCCCATTCGTCCCACAGTGCCATGTTTTCAGGCATTTGGATAATGGCTTTAAAGCGTGCCGACACCCATTCTGGGCTGTTTAATGTGCGGTTTAGTACGCTGTCATAATGCAAAATCGTGCCAATATAGACAATATCCATTTTTTCGCCAGCCACGCCCAAAGGTTCAATGGTTTGGCGTATCCAGTCTTGGGTTTTGTCTCGTTGCTCCGCTTTTAATACGTTTTTGTCATTTTCAATATCATCTAAAATAACCAAATCTGGACGGTACGCCCCATGGGTCAAACCACGCAAACGTTGTCCTGAGCCTGCCACTTCTATTTTGACGTTGTTTTTGGTGATAATCTCGCCCTCTTGCCATTTTACGCCAACGCCAAATACTTCTGGAAAGTCCGTTTTTAGGCGGATATTGCTTTCAAGCTCCGCTTTAATGGCGGTCAAAATGGTGTAGGCTTGGCGGATAGAGTCCATGGCAATGAGAGCATAACGCAGTTTACCAATGACCGTCCGCCAAATGGGATATAGCTTGCTCACAATGGTGCTTTTAGCTTCGGCTCGTGGGGCGGCAATGGCTTGCTTTTGGCTTTGTTCATTAAAAGCCATGGCGGGCAACACCTCAAACAAGTATTCATGCAGTTTTGATTTATCAGGGTTTCGGATATAGTGTGGAAAATAAGTCCGTACAAAATACTCATAACCCCCAATCGGATTAAATACCCTAGCACGGCGGTCGGCAATCGCCTTGGGGCTGTCGTCCCAGTCATGCGTCATTGCTTGGATTTGAGCCGTGAGAGCGGATTGCAGGGCTTTTAATTCAGTCAAAAACTGTTTGGCTTTCATCATTTAAAGCTCCCAAATACCGCCCAAACAACAATCAAAATCCAAAGCCCAGACGTTTTAAAGCCTTTGATTTCAAGTATTGTAGTGCAGATAGTCAATATTGAAAAAGCAAGTGCTTGGTACATTTATTACTCTCTAATTAGCCAAATTCTTGTTGCAATGTTTCGCCAAAAGGTTCAAGCATGGCAATAAACTCTTGTAATAACTCAGGTTTATTATCTTTGACATGAGTGCCAAATAATTCCACCGTTTTTAGAGCAACCGCCAACTGTGATACTTGTGGTAGAATTTTTTTGTTGGCAGAGACAACCTTGTTAAAACTGTCTGCCAGACTTGTTAAAAAAGCCACTCTTTGAGCAGATGATAGGCTTTCGTCTTCACGCAAGATAGTCATTGTGCTTTTGTACTCAATGACAAAATCCGTTAAAATCTCTCGCCCCATATCCTCAATCTCGCCACCTGCCAACGTGTGTGCTGTTCGCACTTTATCCCAGTCATCGCCATTTAGCTTGGCTTGGTTTTTCCAGCGTTGTACGGTAGGGTAGCTGACCTTGTGTAGCTCTGCACATTTATCCAAAGATAGGCGTTCAAACACATAGCTTTTTCGCACTTCATTGATTTTGTCTTTACTATATGCCATAAGCCACCTTAACCACCTAATTTGATTCGGATAAACTCCATGCCAACATTGATGATACCACCTGTAATACTGCCTGTTACAGCACCTGCCACCGCCCCCGCTACCGTTGCTTTTTTGGTAATGTTCTGCTCCAAGTTGTCAATTTTGGCAACAATCTCACCATTTTGGGCTTTGATTTCATCTAATGATTGCAAAATCGCTTGCTGATTGTCGCTGTCTTGTCTGCTCATTTGTCTGCCTTTTTGTCTAGTTTATGCCCCAGCTCTTTGACGTCGGCTTTTAGGTCGCTAAGGCTATCTAAGATACGCTGATTGTCAATATGCGCGTCGCTTTTTGATTGGTAATTTCGGTACATCTCGGCACGCAAATCACTAACTTCTGATTTTAAGGTGCTAATTTGTAGCCGATTTTCGTCTTGACTTGATGACAATGTGGCAACCCACCGCCAAAATATGGCTTGGACAATGGTCGCCACAATGCTAATCGTCAAGACAACATAGGTATCGCTCATCGTCTGCCTCCTGTCTCATGCGTCCGCTCATGCGTCCACTGACAGCCAACACACCGCACGGCATGGGGCAGGGCTTGCTTTCGCACCTTGCCGATTGGCTCGCCACAGTCTATGCACTCGGTGATGTCATTGGGCGTGGCATGGCGTTGGGCGTGCTTGATTTGTATGGCTAAGATTTGCTCGGATTGGGCGGTGGCACGGTCGATTAGGTCGGTCATGGCACACCTCCTGTATCGTCTTGGTCGTCTGCTTGGGTGCGATACTCTCGCCCATGTCCGTCCCTGCTTGGCTTGCTTTGACTGACAAACCGCAGTATCAGACCACACACCGCCACAAATGCCACCAAATTATCGGCAAGCGGTTTTGGTAGTAGCTCTACAATCTCTGGGGGAATGGGCGTGGTCGCAAAAAATACAATGAGTGTAAATGCCCACACCGAAAACCACCGCCAGCCTTTACGCCAGTTTTCAACGATTTTTAGTTTCATGGTCAGCTCCAAAATATACCAACCGAACC
>NZ_MXAP01000183.1 GCF_002027555.1 Moraxella equi | reverse complement strand
AAGTTCGGTTGGTATATGCAAGACATCAACACCGCTTATGAAAGAATGCAAAAGAGTGATGTGAAATGTCGCTTTGTGATTGATATGGGGAGTTTGAAGGGGTAATTTAGGGATAAGGGGAACACCGTCTTGGGAAAGGCGGTGTTTTTCTATGACTGTCTCTCAAAAAAAACAGGTTTTAATAATCTCAAGATTAAGAATACCTAATAAATATTTGTATTTAAAGTAAAAATAAACTAGAATATGGATATTTCTCTATTTGTAAAAGGATGATAAGCAAAATGTGGTCAGATACTGAATCTAAAGAAGACTATCTCAATTTTGGTGAAGTGTCCCAAATTGTTACTGAAATATTGGAAACCGAAGCTATGCTACCAGTTTCAATAGGTATTTTTGGAAACTGGGGAGCTGGAAAATCATCTTTATTGAATTTAATTAAACAAGAAATCAACCAAGATGAATGGATTGTGATTAAATTTGATGCTTGGCTTTATCAAGGATTCGACGATGCCAGGGCAGCACTTTTAGAAGTGATTGCTAGTCATTTGATTCAGGCTGCCAAAGATGACGAAACCATTTGGAAAAAATCTAAAAATTTATTTGCAAGAATTGATGGATTGCGTTTGTTTGGTTTAATGGCTGAAGGCGTTGCTTTTGCGGCAGGAATGCCAACTTTTGGCTTAATTCCCAAAACAGTTGAAACAGTAAAGAATTCATTGGATGGTATTCAGGATGAAGCAGAAAGCAAACAAGTTGTAGAAGCAGGAAAAGAAATAGTTGATTCAAGCAAAAATCTTATCAAACCAGAAGAGAAACAAACGCCACCACAACAAATTGATGCTTTCAGAAAAGAATATGGCGAAATATTACAAGATTTAGGCAAAAAGTTGGTTATTGTAATTGATAACCTTGACCGTTGTTTGCCTGCAAATGCCATTCAAACATTGGAGGCAATTCGTTTGTTTTTATTCCTAAATCGTACTGCTTTTATTATTGCGGCTGATGAGGAAATGATTCGTCATTCCGTTGCAGAGCATTACAAAGATTTGTCTTATCGTCATCAAATTGATTACTTGGACAAATTGATTCAAATCCCCATTCGTGTACCCAAAGCAGGTGTGCTTGAAATTCGTGCATATTTATATATGTTATACGCCATTCATCAAAAATTATCCACCGAAAAACTCGCAAATTTACGCGAATTTTTAGAAAACCATTTGCAACAATCTTGGAAAAATCAGTCTTTAAAGCCAGAGCAGGTAACTAGTGAAATTGATGAACAAGAGAATCACAATTTATTGGCAGATTTTGAACGAGCAAACAGAATCGCTCCTTTGTTGGCAAATTCGCCCAATATTCACGGCAATCCCAGAATTGTGAAACGCATTTTGAATACCATTAAAATGCGTGCCAAAATCGCAGATAAGCGTCAAATGCCATTAAATGAAGCGATTATTACCAAGTTAGTGATTTTTGAGCGATGTGTAGATTCTGATGTAGTAACAAAATTTTATCAACTTATCAATAAAGAAGATGGCAAACCCAAACTATTAAAGGAGTTAGAACATAGCAATGAGCAAAGCTTATCAACGCTCTCTGAAAATAAACCCATTCAAGAATTTATCAAAGAATGGGCAAAATTAGAGCCCAAATTATCTGATGTTGATTTGCGAGCGGCAATTTATTTATCCAGAGAAACCATACCATTGAATACTTATACCGCTCAGCTTTCTCAAAAAGCCCAAGATGCTTTAAGTATTTTACTTACAACCTCAACAAGAACAGGTTCACAAAATAACCAAAATGCCATTCAACAATTAACAACAGATGAACAAATATCTGTTATGGAAACCTTAATTGAACAATTAAGAAAAGTTGATATTTGGGATAAAAGCCCAAAAGGTTTTATGGGAGCTTGTTTGTTGGCGGAAAATTCAGAAGATGGTGCAAAAATTTTAAATCGCTTTATTGTTGAATTGAAAAATAAAGACATTAATTATCCGTGGTTGAACAAAAGATTAAAAAGCGAAACTTGGTATCAGGAGTAATCAATGGGCACTTCACAATCTAGCGTAGGACCAAATGGTCGTTCCCCTCTGTTACCTGCTTGGGTTGATGATGGTCAAGCATTGCTACAAACACCAGAACTGCAACGATTAAAAGGATTTCGCCAAGCAATAGGTAGGGCTGTACAAGGCGGTGGGCGTGAGGATGTGCGTAAAGCACTTGGTCATTACGCTCAAAAAGCCAGTGGTGGCAAACATACAGCCGTACAAAAGCTGGGAAAAATTACCCAAGCGGGTTCTGGTTTGTTTGGTATTTTTTCAGGTAACCGGCAGCAACAATATTCGGTTAATTTAAATAGTTTAAATGGTCAGCCTTGCGATGCGGTTATCAATCAAATTACCGAATTATTGGCTGGACATCACGGAGATTCAGACAAAATTCGTTCTGCGATAAATGTGGCGTTATCAGAAGCATTAGAAGGAATGACGACTTTTGATGAAAATAGTATTACTGTTGAAGTTATTGGTAAAATGATGGTTTGTTATTTAACTGAAAGTATTTTTCTGCAAATTGCACACGATGCTGGTAAGGCGTGGAAGAAGGGGGATAATCCTATACAAATTGCTAAAGCGGAAAATGATTTAAAACAGCTAATCCGTGAAATCGTAGATGAAACGCTTCGCCCTAAATTTACAGATGATGTTTGCCAGCTAACAACCGAACAAATGCAAGAAATTCAAAAACAAGCCATTTTGGAAATTTGGGAAGAATGGGAGACTTATTTATGACACAATTGGTTTTTCATCACGATATTGAACAATTAAAAAATCTACCAAACGGTATAATGCCTGTTCGGTTGTATGAAATGGGGGATAAAAATCTACAAATTGCCCAAATTGGCAATAAGGTTTTGGATTGTGTAGAAAGGTTGGGTGTTGAACTCAATAGTCAAGTTATGGATTTTCTAACCATTGCTATGGCAGTAACGGCGGCAGACACCTTTGTTTTACGAAAAGATACCGCAAATGGTTGGTATCGTTCTTTCTCTATTACTTTGCCTTTGTGTCAGCCTGATATTTGGCAAGCAAACAAAACCCATTTAGAACAAATTTTACACTTTTTGAGTGGAGATATTTGGCAGTTTAATTTTCAGGCAGGCGGGCAATTACCGCCACAGCCCTATAAATTAAATAGAAGAGCTAAATTGGTGGATTTGAGAAATAAAGACAGTGTGTGTTTATTTTCAGGTGGTTTAGATTCAGCAATTGGAGCAATAGATTTATTGGAGCAGGGTTATTCACCTGTATTGGTTAGTCATTCTTATAAAGGCGACAAATCACGCCAACAAATGATTGTTGAAAAATTTAACCAAAGTCGTTATGCCAATCAATTTTCTCAATTTAATGCAATTGCACAGCCACATTTAAACAATGGCGGGACGACTGAAATCACAATGCGAACCAGAAGTTTAAATTTCTTGGCATTTGCAGTTATATCAGCTTATGCATTACAGGAAGTTGTGCAAGAAGCGATTGATATTTTCGTGCCTGAAAATGGAGTGATTTCAATCAATGCACCTTTAACACCGCGCAGAGTAGGTACTTTGAGTACCCGTACCACGCACCCTTATTTTATTCAAGAATTACAAAAATTATTCACTGCGGTCAATATTCCTTTTATTTTAAAAAATCCTTATCAATTTAAAACTAAAGGACAAATGATAGCAGAATGTGCAAATTTACCATTATTGCGACAAATTATCCCCGATACTGTTTCGTGTAGTCATTGGAAACGCAAAAACCAACAATGCGGAGTCTGTGTTCCTTGCCTAATTCGTAGAGCGTCATTGTATTATGCTGACATTACCAATGATGCTGACTATGAGTTCAATAACATTCGGCAAATTCTGACACATCAGGATAGAAGGGATGATTTATTTGCTTTAATGGGTGCTATTGGTCAAAAAAATCATCGTAATATGAATCAATGGGTTTTACAAAGTGGCTCATTACCCATTCAACAATTAAATCAGTTTTCTGATGTTTTTATGAATGGCTTAAATGAAGTAGAGCAACTTTTAATAGCGAATCAAGTATTATGATGGATATGCATTGCCATTTAGATTTATATCCCAATCCACAATATGTTGTGAAACGATGTCAAGATGAAAATCTGTATGTCTTGTCTGTTACAACCACGCCAAAAGCGTGGTATGGCACAAGTTTATTGGCAAAAGATTGCTCTCGTATTCGTACTGCTTTGGGATTACATCCACAATTGGCTCACGAGCGTTGGCGAGAGTTGGAATTATTTGATGCCTTATTAAACCAAACTCGCTATGTAGGTGAAATTGGTTTAGATGGTGGAAAAGAGTTTAAGGCATATTGGGAAATTCAATTAAAAGTTTTTCGCCATATTTTAAGAAGCTCAGCAAAAGCTGGTGGAAAAATATTAAGCATACATTCTATAATGAGTGCAAATGCTGTACTAGATGAATTAAGTCAAGTGGATGGCAATTTGCCAATTCTTCATTGGTTTTCAGGGACAAAACAACAGTTAAAACGAGCGATTGAAATGGGGTGCTATTTCTCAATTGGACCTGCAATGCTGAATAGTAAAAAAGGGTATGAACTAGTTCAGGCAATTCCAAGGGAAAAGATACTGATTGAGACAGATGGTCCGTTTGGTACTTTTCAAAAACAAGTTTTATATCCTTGGGATAGTAATATTACAGTTTCCATTTTGGCAATGATGTGGAAGGTTGATATTTCAGAAGTTGAAAATGTGTTGAGACAAAATCTATTTCACCTAGTTTCACAACATATATAACCCATAACCCCACCTTATACCCGCCCATAACCATTCTCAATTTCCCTTAATATCTAAAATCTTGTATAATATCCCATTTTCCAACCAAACCATTAGGACAGCCCATTCCCTAATGGTTTATTTTTATTTGTCAAACCGATGAAACCGACTGTTAAACACCCCATTTTAAAACTCCTGCTTAAATTCACCCTTGCCACGCTTAGCATCTTTGCCCTGATTGTCGCCATTTTGGGCGTGATGCTCTATCGCAATTTGGGTGGATTGCCCGATGAGAGCCGTTTTGCTCATTTGTCTTATTACAAAAACGGGCAATTTGTGAACCTTTATACCGATGATTTGCCCTATTATCCCGACAAAGCCACAGGGCAAGGCGGTTTTGTGCGGTTTGACGGCTACACGCCAAAGGCTCGTTTGCCTATGATGGATTTAAATCAGGCGACTTTTGGCCAGCCTGAAAACTTCGCCTATTATTGGCTCGGTCATGCGTCTGCCATTTTGGAGCTGGACGGCGTACGCTTTTTGACCGACCCTGTGTTTGACAATGCCAACCCCTTGAATTTACCGCTCATCGCCCCACGCTTTCAAGAAGCCCCAATCACACGCCAAAACCTGCCTGCCATTGATGTCGTCTTGATTACCCACGACCATTACGACCATTTGGAAGCCACGACCATTCGCCATTTAGCGGACAAGGCAGGGCGGTTTGTCGTACCGCTTGGCGTGGGGGCAAGATTGCAATCGTGGGGTGTATCGCCCGACAAAATTACCGAACTGGGTTGGGGCGACAGCACGCAAATTGGCAAGATCAAACTCACCGCCGAGCCGACTCAGCACTACTCATCACGCTGGACGAATGACCGCAATAAAACGCTGTGGGCGTCTTTTGTCTTTGAAGGGAGCAAACGGCTGTATTGGAGTGGCGACACAGGTTATGCCGAGCATTTTTCCGACATTGGCAAAAAATATGGCGAATTTGACCTTGCCTTTATGGAGATTGACGCTGCCAATGCAGGCTGGCCAAAAACACATATGTTCGCTCATCAATCGGTGCAAGCGACCCTTGATTTAAACGCCAAAAAAATCTTGCCAATGCACTGGGGCGTGTTCAGTTTGGGGCGTAATCCGTGGTATCAATCCATTGATAATGCGGTAAAAAGTGCCAAAGAAAA
This sequence comes from Moraxella equi, assembly GCF_002027555.1. Classification (GTDB taxonomy): domain Bacteria; phylum Pseudomonadota; class Gammaproteobacteria; order Pseudomonadales; family Moraxellaceae; genus Moraxella; species Moraxella equi. Next base: position 1,320 of record NZ_MXAP01000183.1, on the reverse strand, counting down.
CAATCTGCCCATTGATGTCCCAAAAATGGGCGAGAAATACGCGGACGGTTTTGTGAATGATAATTGGTGGGAAGATAAGGCGTTAAGAAGAGAGTGATTTTATTATTTTCAATCCAATGTAGGGGCGAACACAACGCCCAAATAAATTTTATCTTGGAGAAACCTTATGTAGCACCTAGAAATCTTTCGCATTTTTAATGGCGAACAACAAGTTTGGCAACATTTTTCAGACAGCCTGAAATGTGAGATGAAATTCGCCATTTATCTGCCCGACACCGCCAAAACCCAAAAATTGCCTGTGCTGTATTGGCTGTCTGGCTTGACTTGCACCGAGCAGAATTTTATTACCAAATCGGGATTCCAGCGTTATGCCGATGAGCAAAACGTTATTGTCGTTGCCCCCGACACCAGTCCACGGAGCGAGCGTGTGGCGGACGATGACGCTTATGATTTGGGGCAAGGGGCGGGATTTATGTTAATGCGACTCAATCCCCTTGGGCAAAGCATTATCAAATGTATGACTATATTGTCAAAGAGTTGCCTGATTTGATTCACAAAAATTTCCCCACAAATGGCAAACAATCCATTTTTGGGCATTCAATGGGCGGACACGGGGCATTGATGATTGCCTTTAAAAATTCTGATGTTTATCAAAGTGTGTCGGCATTTTCACCCATTGTCGTCCCAAGCCAAGTGCCGTGGGGGGCAAAAGGCGTTCGGTGCGTATTTGGGCGATGATAAAAATACATGGCAAGATTATGACAGCGTGGCATTATTGGAAAAATATCACACCAATATCATTGCCAAAAATTTGCCAATTTTGATCGAACAGGGCGACACAGACCAATTTTTGAGCGAGCAATTAAAACCTGAACTGTTTTGCCAAATGGCGGATAAATTGGGCGTAAATTATGGGTATCATCTGCAAAATGGCTATGACCACTCTTATTATTTTATCGCCACGTTTATTGGTAAACATATTGAATTTCACGCCAAATTTTTAAAATAAACCCAAATACCGTCCAAATGGGCGGTGTTTTTATTTTCCAAATTTAAAAACATCTTTTCCAAAAATCATTATTCTTTTATCAATTTTAAAATTTTATAATAACCCTACTTCTCAATTTAGAGCGGTTATTATGAAATCATCAATCAAAGCCCTTACCTTGGCATTAGTTCTAACCTTACCTTTTGCCAGTGGTATCGCCCACGCCAAAACGGTAACACAGCCTGTAAAAACGGCAGTTCAATCCAAATCCGTCATCACTCATATCCGCACCCAAGACGGCTTAAATTTTCTCTTATACCAACCGAACCCAA